>DRKH01000164.1 GCA_011051825.1 Desulfobulbus sp. | reverse complement strand
GCTGACAATGGTTTTGCAGGTCGCGCATAACCGGCGATCGCCGTTGGTCCGTATTTTTTTTTCCTGTCCGCAGAGATCGCAGCAGGACGTCTTTTTTGTGGTCAAGGGTGTGTGCTCCCGGTATTGCTGTTTTGATGTTACAGGCCCTGGTTATGCATGCATATTGCTGTTCACCAGCAGCCACGGAGTCTGCGCTTATCTACCTCTCTGCAGGATCAGGACGGATTCACAGAAATATCTGATTACCTACAATCCTCAGCCTGATACAAGGGATACCATCGCTGAATACCAAAGGGTATTACGAACCCAGTGAATTTGTGATGAATTTACTGGGTTCTGCAATCCGGATGAACAAGCGATGGTATCCCTGATTTGTGAAAAGCTGAGCTTTGTACGTAACCAGGTAGAAATAACTAAACTTGTCAGTGATCAGGGGCACTGCAGCCCGGCGGAACAGACGATGTCCTCCCTGATTCGGGACAAGCCGAGCTTTGTACGTAATCCGGAGAAAATTGTATGCATTCCGCCGGGGCAACCTCTTCGTAACTGATCACAGGGTAGTCAACCTGATGTCATGTCAAGGAAGAAATGTAAGAGGCACAGGGTGCGCCTGATGTGGATAAGCGGCAAGCCGCCGTGTACTAGTGCTACATAAGGCTTGCCGATCGTCCGCAGCAGGTGTGTCCTGTGATCTCTTACACCTCTTCGGCTATAATCCGCCGGTGAACTCGTACAAGGAATTCAACTTTGGGCTGGTAGCCTTTGCATGTTTCATGGTACATAGGCCCAAAATCTATTCATCAGGTCATAGTGTGTCAGAAAAGAATACTCTTGGCAAGAAAAACTCACCATGCGACGGAAGCTCAATCGAAAACTTGATATGCGAACCCGGTTTATCCGGGCAAAAAGAAGAAACCTGGTCGATGCCTCTCCCGGCATTCATTCCTGTATTCTCATCCTCGACGGTTTAAAACCGGATTTTAATATAGGGAAAATTTTTCGGGCCGCAGATGCCTTCAGCGCCCTGGAAATTCATTTAATCAACGTGGAGTTCTTTGATCCTGACCCGGCCAAGGGGTCGGTCCGCTGGGTTCCCTTTTTTCAACATGATGGCTTTGACACCTGTTATCAGGAGATGATCGGACGCGGCTATGAGTGCATAACCCTGGAACCGGGACAGGATCAGGTGCTGGGAGGCGGTTCTTTACCGAAAAAGGCGGCTTTTGTCTTTGGTCATGAAGAATTCGGCCTCAGCTTTGACAGGGCATCGTATCCGGCAATGACCTCGGTTTCCATACCCCAGTGGGGATATGTCCAGAGCTTGAATGTCAGTGTGGCCGCCTCAATCGTTTTGTACGAGTATGTTCGCCGGTATGGAAGACCACTTGCCGAAGGCAGAACTCCGCGTCCAGCGGCAGTTAATACCGGAACCGGCGTTCCATGCTCCGGCCTGCGTGGTGGAAAAAAGAGCTAGAAACATCCGGGAAATTTTATGAAGCAGATGGGAAAGAAAGGGTTGCTGCTGGTCTTTACCGGCAACGGCAAGGGCAAGACGACGGCGGCTCTCGGGATGGCCTTTCGGGCCCTGGGCCATGGGCAGCGAGTGGCGGTGATCCAGTTTATCAAGGGAAGCTGGAAATATGGTGAACTGGAAAGTGCAAAATGTTTTCCCGGTCGGCTGGATTTTCATGTCATGGGGCGCGGGTTCACCTGGAACTCGGACAACATGGACAAGGACATCGCTCTGGCCCGTCAGGCCTGGACCTTTGCTCGGACAACCATTGCAGAGGGCAAACATGATCTGGTTATTCTTGATGAGCTCACCTATCTCATCAGCTATGCAATGATCGACGAGGATGAAATTCTGGCCGGACTGGCGGCCCGTCCGGAATCAATGCATGTGGTTGTTACCGGCCGTGGAGCAGGCAAGGGGCTGATTGCAGCCGCTGATCTTGTGACCGAGATGCGGGAAATCAAACACCCTTATCACGATGGTGTCAAGGCCCAGAAAGGGATAGAGTATTAGAGTGCCTTACAGATCAACTTCTGTCATGAAAAACAGGTAAGCGCAGAGTTCGAGCGCAGACTCCGTGGGGGTGCTCCTGAACAGTTACTAAAAAACAAGAAATTCAAGACAGATAACATGCTGTTATTCTATCTCAAAGGCCTTTGTTTAGTCTGAAAGGCCGAAGGCAAGGAAAACGGAATCTGCTCCTTCCTGACAACCTATCAGCCTTCAGCCTAAAATAGTGCGGGCTTGCCCGCGTCAGCTGATTCAACACTTTTTGGTGCTTCTTGGCCCATATCCTTCCTTTTCCCTTGCAACTTCCCCTCTACTTGGTAAAATTCTCTGTTTTTTATCTGAAAATCGGCGCGGAGCAGTGTCGTTCGGGGCTGTTTTTATTGTTTGTTGTGGCTGTAAAGTTAAAAAAATCTGGTCCAGCCATGCAGGTTTTATTTGAAAAACGCCCACGAAGTTTTGTCGTTCGGGGCTGTTTTTATTGTTTGTTGTGGCTGTAAAGTTAAAAAAATTTGGTCCAGCCATGCAGGTTTATCCGAAAAACGCCCACGAAGTTTTGTCGTTCGGGGCTGTTTTCATTGTTTGTTGTGGCTGTGAAGTTAAAAAAATCTGGTCCAGCTATGCTGGTTATCGGTCGATCCTGTACGTAGTCGGTCAGGCGGTTTTTCTTATTTTTTCGTAACTATTCAGGTAGGGGCAGAGAACTAGCCCTACCACCACCTGTAACTGTTCAGGAGTGCTCCATATCTGTGCAGTCAGGCCTGTGAACTATAGTGATTCCTATGTGAATCAGGCCTGACCGTGCAGAGATGGGGT
>DRKH01000163.1 GCA_011051825.1 Desulfobulbus sp. | reverse complement strand
GTAATGTGGACATTTAGAGAAGTGATCTGATTGCATGCAACCGCAAGCGTAGCAGGGCTACGCCTACGGATTGCATAATTGAAGATCGCTTTTCTAAATGTTCAAAGTGCGCCTCAGAATGCGAAGTTATTGTTGAGCGAGCCCTAAAGAGCAACAAGAAAACAACCGGGAGACGAACCGTGACCGAAAAACCCTTTGGCATCATTGACTCCACTCTGCGCGAGGGAGAACAGACGCCCGGAGTTACATTTTCCGATGCTGCCCGGCGCACGATCATCCATCACCTGCACCAGGTAGGCGTTGACGAGATAGAGCTCGGCCTGGCCACCCCCGCACACAACCACCTGAGTACACTGGTCAGCGATGCCCGAAAAATTACCGGGTCCGCCTGTCGACTTGGCCTCTGGAGCCGTTGCAGAAAAGAAGATATTCTGTTTGCCGCCTCCTGCGAACCGGACGTACTGTCCATATCCATCCCGGTCTCGGATCTGCATATCGAAAAACGGCTGAAAAAGGACAGAACCTGGGTCAGGCAGACCCTGGCCGCCTCTATCCGACAGGGCCTTGCCCTGGGCATCCCCTACATTTCAGTTGGACTTGAAGACAGCTCACGGGCCGCTCCCGACTTCCTGCTGCAGGTTATCCGGATCGCCGAGCAAAACGGGGCTCGACGGGTACGGCTGGCCGATACGGTGGGCACCTGCACCCCCGGCAGGATGCAGCAACTGGTCGAGCCGGCAAGAAGTGCTGTGACCATTGAAATCGGAGTTCACTGCCATAACGATTTCGGCATGGCCACCGCCAACTCGATTGCCGCTGTTGAAGCAGGTGCCAAATGGCTTGACGCCACCGTGCTCGGGCTGGGCGAACGGGCCGGAAACTGCCGCCTCGAAGAGGTGGTGGGCTTTACAGCCCTGATCGGCAATGCCCCGCACTATCAGCCACAACGGTTGCCGGAACTCTGCCACTATGTCGCCAAGGTGACAGGAATCAGGATTCCGGGAAATCACCCTATTATCGGCGAACATATTTTTACCTGCGAAACCGGACTCCATCAGCATGGATTAGCCATTACCCCGGAGACCTATGAGCCCTATGAACCCCACCGGGTCGGCACGGCAAGAAAATTCAGATTCGGATCCAAAACCGGAATGCGGGCGCTCAATCTTCAACTGATCAAAAGGGGGCTGCACCTTGACGACATCCAGATCCGGTCACTGGCAAGCCTCATCCGATCGGGTCGATATGCCTTTAATGAAGAGCAGCTCTTCCGGTTTGCCCGGCAGAATATACAGTCCCTCTCCACCGGTAATTGACATGCAGCCTTTTATTCGAAAACGGCGGGTTTCGGGTTCCGGGTTCCGGGTTCCGGGTTCCGGGTTCCGGGTTCCAGGTTCCAGGTTCCAGGTTCCGGGTTTTGCAACGCAGCTCCGCGGGTAAACGAGTGTTCCTGAAATAGGTCGTTTTCATCGTTCGTTGTGCCTGCGGGCCATGCTGGTTTATTCGAAGAAACGCCGTCCGCTGCGAATGCAATAACCAATTCTACATGGAGATCATGCCGGTAAATATGAAAGGAAAAGAATACGGATTCTGCAACTATCTTATAACTAAAACTATGTTTCCCGATCTTCAGAGGAGGTGATTAAATGGCATCAAAGGGAACAGGCCGTCCTAAAAAAAGCAAAGCTGCTCTATGGGTCGGCTTGGCAATGGGCCTTCTACTGGCCACTGTTGTTGTGCTTGCATCAGGTTTTATGGTTGAAACAACCAACACCGACACGTTCTGCGTCAGCTGTCATGTCATGGTACCGTTCAGAACGGCCTGGAAGGAATCAGTTCACGGCGGAAACAACCCACAGGGCTTTGCCGCACAGTGTGTAGACTGTCACCTTCCGCATGGTAACTTTGTGGATTATCTGTTCACCAAAGCGATTACCGGCACACATGACGTTATTGCCAACATGACGATCGATCCGTTACAACATGACTGGGCAAAGAATGCGGAGGAGAATCGGGCAGAATTCACCTATGACAGCGCCTGCCGCAGGTGTCACCATGACCTGACGCCCAAGGGTATACCCTATGGCGGCCTGCGTGCGCACAGAACGTACCTGCTCGGTGAAATACAGAAGAACTGCGTGGATTGTCATCCCCATGTAGGACACAAGGACATGATGGAACAAGTAGATACATTTTTCAAACGAACGCAAAAAAAGATCTAACACCCTGAATTCAAGTGTTGCTTAAAGGAGGTAACAATGGGAAAAAAAATTGTACAAATCGGGCTGCTCTGCTCCGGCCTTGCCCTGGCAGTCATCACCTCTGGTGTTGGCTCCGCCCGGGCTGAGGAGAAGGCACCAATGCCCAATCTGGCTCAAAAGGACCTTGTCATCAAGCGTGGCATGAGCGAACAGGCCGCACAGTGTATCGAGTGTCATGCCCGGAAAACTCCCGGCATTGTGGAAGACTGGAAAAACGGCAAAATGGCTCATGCCGCAGTTACCTGCTATGATTGTCACGTGGTAGAAAAAACGTCACCCATGGCCAGCCAGTGTTCCGGCCTGAAAGGGACGGATCTCTTCATCTCACCTATGGTTTCGGGAAAGGTCTGTTCCCGCTGTCATCCCTCGGAGTATGATGAATTTCTCAAATCCGGCCATGCCGATCTTTCCCGTGCAGCGGTCTATGACAAAAACAAGGCCAACGGCAAGTTAATTAAACTGCAGCTGCACTATGAAGGCGCCGAAGGCCTTGGCGTCAAGGTCGGTTCCGCCATCAACAAGGCCTCCCGGACATCAGGCTGCGCAGTCTGCCATGGCTCGGTTGTAGAGCTCGGGCCGGATAACAAGCCCATAAATGCGTCCTGGCCCGGAGGGGTGGGCACCCTGTACCCGGACGGTTCAGTGGGCAACTGCACGGTCTGCCATACCCGTCATAAATTTTCCGTTGCCGAGGCAAGAAAACCCGAGGCCTGTGCCTCGTGTCATCTCGGACCGGATCATCCTGATATTGAAATTTATACGGAATCCAAACATGGTCAGATTTATTTTACCCGCGGCGAAGATTGGAACTGGGACGCAGCCCCCGGAACCTGGCAGCCCGGAGATTATGAAGCGCCGACCTGTGCCGTTTGTCACATGTCCGGTATTGGTGAGCTGAAAACGACCCATAATGTCAACGAGCGTTTAAAGTGGGACCTCATGCATAAACGCAGTGAGCTTCGCACAGGTGCTCGCGGTAACGGAGAAAAAGGTGCCAAACTGATGCGTCAGGTCTGCATCAACTGCCATGCAACCTCATTTATCGACAACAACGAGCAGGTTCTGGATAATGCCGTCGGCCTGTACAATGTGTACTGGGACGGAGCTGTAAAAATGAAAAAAGAACTGGCGGCAAAAGGGCTGCTGGCTAAGGATCCCTGGCAGGACGGATTCCAGGAACTGATGTACTATCTCTGGCACCATGCTGGTCGCCGGGCCCGTCAGGGCGCGGCCATGAATGGGCCTGATTATGCGCACTGGCATGGATTCTTCCAGGTCTTCCAGGTCTACAGTGATATGAAAGCTATCTATGAGCAACGTATCAAGACGGGCAAGATTGAGGAATTGAGCCATGTAATGAGTACCGGCCCGATCTGATCAGCACATTGCGGTAAGTATTCAGGGGCACCGCATCTTCGCACGGTCGCGACTGCCCACATAGAGGGGCTATAGCAGCCAGTCGCGCCTGCACGAATCTACGGCACCCCTGATCACTTACAGATTTAAGGTTAATGAAAACACATAGTTACAAACCCTGTGACAAGTTACACATTGCGTGTAAACACGGAGTACTGAAGTGAAAGAAGGGGTTCCGTCAGGAACCCCTTTTTTTTTGTAACTGGTAACTGTTCAGGAGCACCCCACGGAGTCTACGCTCGAAGTCTGCGCTTATCTACCTCTCTGCACGGTCAGGCCTGATTCACATAGGAATCACTATAGTTCACAGGCCTGACTGCACAGAT
>DRKH01000162.1 GCA_011051825.1 Desulfobulbus sp. | reverse complement strand
TTGAGGCCCATTATTATGGGCAATGTATACGGAGCCCTCGTTTATACCGTGGCATTGGCATGCTTCTCCATGATTTTGTCGCCCTTGGTGTCCATATGAGTGTAGCAACCAATGCCCCGGCCCGATTTGCGCGCAGGATGTTGACTCATCTCGGGATTGATGTCCTCTTTGACGCGATTGTCGGCAGCGAGGATGTCGAGAAGTGCAAGCCTCACCCGGATATGCTCCACCTTGTGCTGGACAGGTACGGCTTCAGGCCGGGGCAGGATTTTGCCCTCATGGTCGGTGATAACGGCAAGGACATGGAGGCGGCCCGGCGGGCAGGGATTCCCGGTGCTTTTGTTACCTGGGGTTTCAGCCCGCAGGGTGCCGGCGATCGTGTCTGTTCCCGGCCCGAAGAGCTGCTTCAGTTGGTACAGGCCGAAAGGCCATAGGCGTCGAGATGACGCAAAAAGGTCAACAATATCGTGGGATAAGGGTACCGCAGGAGCCCGCCCCCGGAGTCTTCGCTTACCTGCGGGCGATTGGTGGCAAAAAGATAAACCGGTTTTGGTGGGCACCGCCCACCAGCAGAAAGTGGGTTATAATAATAGCTGCTTTGCCGGAAGGACGTTGCTACATATAGATTGCACTGGGCTTCGGCAGCTTTTTTGGTGGGCAATGCCCACCCTTTTTGCTTCTGCCAATGACATTTATTCTTAGCTTGACGGCTATGGCCGAGAGGCCATAGGCTGTTCCTGCTCATTTTTAACCGCTGGAACTAATTCTTTTTTTTATTTTTGACTGTGTAGGATGTGTACGATATACTGGTGATGTTTAGACGAATGCCTCCGGAATGCCTCTAATGTGGATTACAGGTTCATGGCCCTCATTGTACCCTCTGCTTTCCAGGAACGTTTGCCCGACAGCGTTCCGGGACAGTTGAAGAGAGCAGACAAACAACTCATTCGGGAAAAATTAATTGCCCGGCTCTTGCGCCATGGTATTCCGACCCTTATTGCCGGGCAGGGTGTTGCCTTACTGACCTATTGGGCCCTCAGGTCCAGCTCAAAGGCGCGATTTGTGAATGGTTGGATAGTCGTGTTAACCATGGTCTCCGTCGGCAGACTCATTAATCTTGCTATCCATCGCCGGAACTACAGTCCGGCCAACATCAATCGCATTAGCCGCGACTATCAAATAGGCGCTTTTGCAGGAGGTCTTGCCTGGGCATCGCTCCTTGTCGGTTTAGATCCGGCCTCTCCGTTATTTTCCCAGCTTTTTCTTCTTGTTACACTTGTCGGGATGCCGGCAGCCAGTCTGGCTCCAAATGCAATTTATCTGCCGGTTTTTCTGGCCTTCAGCGGTCCTATTTTTCTGGCATTAATTACCTGGAGCCTGTTTTTCAGTCCGGCATATCATTTGGAATTTTCCCTCATGGCTTTTGTGTACGCGGCCTTAATCGCCTATGTTGCGAATCAGTACTATTCCAACCTGAAAAACAGCATCAGGCAGGAACATGAGAATCAGATTCTGGTCCGGGAAATTAAAACGGCAAACATGAAGCTGCTTAATCTTGCCTATAAAGACCCCTTGACGAATTTATCAAATCGGCGGCAATTCGAGGAAAATGCCGAGCGTTTAATGAAACAGCTTGGTTCTATATCGACAAGTCTGGCCTTGATGCTTGTTGATATAGATAATTTTAAGACCGTGAACGATTCTCTTGGCCATGAGGCAGGCGATCAACTGTTAAAAGAGGTCTCAAACCGAATAAAAGCATCATCCCGTGAGTCCGAGCTGGTTGCTCAGTCCCATGCAGGTGCCGCCAGAATCGGCGGCGATGAATTTGTCATCATGTATCACCTTGATTCGGCGGAAAGTGAAATTCACGGTCTTGCCCGACGAATATTGCACGATATTTCAGAACCCTTTACCCTGGGTGACGCAACGTTCAGACCAAGTGTCAGTGTCGGTATTGCTTTGGCGCCGGAGCATGCAGCGACTATCAAAGAACTGCTCCGGGTTGCGGATTCGGCCATGTATCGGGCAAAGGAAGCCGGTGGCAACCGATTTGTGGTCGCCCGTCAGGCTGACCGGATCGTGCAGAAACACAAGCCGGATATATCACATATACCTGAAAAGGTCAGCCGGTCGGCATAACCCGGGCTGCGCTTTTCCGTGCAGATAAGCGTAGACTTCGAATCCGGGGTCCCGGGACAGCATACATTCCCTGCGATCTCTTACCATTCCCTGGTAACACGAAAACGTAGAGTCATGGCTTCAGCGGGGAATCACCCGGTAGTCATCAAAGTAGACAACACTGTCCGCCTTGGTCCACAATCCCACCCGGCCGCCGACCGGTGCCGGCAGCTGATAAGAAAGATACTGCCTGCCGTTTACGTATCCCTTGACGACCCTGCCCTCGACCGTCAATTTTAATGTGTGCCATTGCCGGCTGGGGGTGTTCACATTGCGTACCCAACTGGCCGAACTTCTTCTCCCCTGTTTATAGCGCCACAGGACCAGATTGTTTTCCAGTGGATTGGCACGGAGGGCATAATAGTCACCATTTGGCTTCAGGTCAAAGAGAATACCCGCTCCCTGGTCTATCCGACCGGCAATGGATTTAAATTTGACCGTGATTGTACCGTTGGTAAAATTTTCAATGTCTCCGGCCACGGCAAAGGGGTAGTAGGCATAGGCGGTGACATTATCAAGAAATTCAGCATAACGTTTGCCGTACAGGGCCCGCGCTTTATCGGCCAGACCGGCGGAGGCCACGCCCCGCTCCCATTTGCGGCCATCCACCACCAGAACCGTATTGTCACCATCTTTGCCGATTATCCAGTTTCCCACCGCAGCGGTAAATGATTTCGGCGCTGCCCCCACGGTTTCTCCGGAAAAATCAAAGAGGATTGCCTGCTGTTTTTTTTGTTTGGTAACTGCCCCGGCAGTCGGTCCGGTTTCTCCGGCCACAGCGGCAGGTACCAGTTCGAAGGTCGATGTCCGGGCTACCGGCAGGTATTCCAGTTGTCGGGGTGCCTCTGCCTTGCGGAAGCTGTGCTGATATAGAAAAAAACCTGCCAGGACCAGGCTCGGAACCATGGCGGTGATACAATATTTTGTCATTCTTTTCATTGTCCTGTTCGCTCCATGTTGTAGTGTTGTTACCACTTTCCCTTCCAGCCGAAGAGACCGGCGCCGCAAAAAAGCAGGGGCAATATGCCGTAAAACCACCACCTGCTTGCCGTCGCATCTGCCACCAGTGGATATCCGCGATAGCTCTGAACAGGGTCGGGGACGACCCGCAACCCTGCAAGTTTATAGATTATCTGCAGAATTTCTTCCTGGCTGTTGGAATAACTCTGCTCGTGTCGTCCTCCATAGGCATACTCTATGAGCCCATAGTTGTCATCATCTGCAGCACCAAATAAACCGGTTGATTTTTGTTGAAGATAGCGAACTTTCAACCCGGGTACCGTCCGGCGTAATTTGGCCAGTACATCATGTTCCAGGTCAAGTAAACGGCTGTCCTGCGGGTTCAGGTGGACGGTAATTATCAGCGGTTTGTCCAGTTGGTGCAGGGCCCTGGTATCTGCCGGATTAAATGAATGTCTCCGGTTTTCGGTTACATCGACATATCCCGGTACCAGTGCTGCTCCGGCCAGGGCGCTGCTCAAAAGAACCAGCACAAGCAGGGAATAACCCAGTTTGAACAACAGGTGCCGACCCGGGTGCAGCCAGATTGCGGTCAGGAGAAAAAAGAACAGGCTGATACAGAGGAACGAGGCGATGGCGGCCGTTGACAGCAGGCCGTTTTCAAACTGACGAAGCATGCCGGTCAGGGACAGGCTGCCCAGTGTGGCCAGCATCCCGCCCTGGCCGCTTGTCGCAAAGTCAAGAACCCATGATCCCAGGGTGAGGGCCAGACAGAACATGGCCGCCGTGGGCAGGGAATCACTGATCGTGGCAGCGAACATGGCAACGGCAATAACCGTGAATGAATAGAGGCCATGGCCTGTCAGTAACACCGCTATTTCCGGCGGGTAGATGTGGCCGCCCAAATTATGCCAGAACCCCAGGGCCATGGCGGCCGGAAGCAGGCTGAGCAGCCAGACCAGCCCCATGGCCGTAATCTTTAAACCACACAGCGACAGTGGCGACAGCGGGAACTGCAGCAGGAGCTTAAGTGCCCCGCTTTGTTTATCCAGGCCGATGAGACGGATGGCGACAAAGGGGAGGAGCAGGGTTTCGCTCAGGTAATAGGCCCCGAAAGTGGGCACGAATATTCCATCCAGGGGATTCATGCCTGCGGCCAGTTCCGGGAAAGAGAGTGCCGTCCGGCTGGCCTGGCTGAAAAGTTCCACCGCCTGGATGAAGCTGTATCCAACCAGCAGTGAGAGAATTATAAGCATAATCCACAGGGCCGGAGCGGCCAGCAGGCTGCGAATCTCCTGGACCAGCAGAAGAGGTGCCGGTCGATATGCAGGCGGGGTTTCAGGTGATGGCAAGAAATACCTCCTCAAGGGTTGCCTGCGGAGAAAGGTCGGCCTGCCGGCAGAGTTGACCCAATGTCCCGGCTGCCAGAACCCGACCCTGGTCAAGGAGGAGAAAACGATCGCAGATTTTTTCGGCCTCGCTCAACTGATGGATGGACAGGATCATGGATCGGCCGGCCCGGTATTGACGCAGGAGATCCATAACCGCCAGGGACTGCCTGAGGTCGAAACCGTCAAAGGGCTCATCAAGCATGAGCAGCGGTCGCCGGCTCAGCAGGGCAAGGGCAAGCAGTACCCGGCGTCTGTATCCTTTGGAAAGGGCCAGCAGAGGCTTGTTCAGCATGGAGGAAAGATCCAGCCTGCGGATCAGTTGTTCAAGGTCGGCAGCGGTGGCGCCGTGCATTTTTCGCGCAAACGACAGGGTTGTTTGAACCCGTTGGCGGGCAAAGGGCAGGATATCATCCGGCTGGTACCAGAGCAGTTGTTTCCGCTGGGCAAGGGTAAGTGTTTTGCCGTGTTGGCTGATGATGCCGGAGTCTACAGGTAACAGGCCGGTAATGCATTCCAGCAGTGTTGATTTTCCGGCCCCGTTTGGACCGATAAGGCCCATAATTTCTCCGGGAATGACGGTAAATGAAACATCGACCAGAACGGGGTAGCTGGAAAGTTTTTTATTCAGACCGCTGATGCATAACCCTTCACCGTTTTGGTGTTTTGTTGCCCTGGTCTCCATTTTATTTTTGGTTTTAAAACAAGGTGGCCCGCCCGCTCAGCGGGTAATTGAGTGCTCCATAACCATTTTCAGCTCACAGTTTTTGCACGGCTTCCGACAGTACATAACCTTGCCGGTTGTTGTAAACGACTCTACACCATTCCCGGTCTTCGGAAAGCACCTGAAGTGTTGTTCCGGCCGGAATCTTTGCCAGCACCTCGGCGTGAATGTTGTCCGCTGCCTGTAGATAAGCGACCCCTATGGTCTTGACATATAAACGGAAGTCTTTTTTCGGTGTATCTGATGCGGGTGCCTGCTGTTGCGGGGGAGGCGGCACCGGTGCAGCAATTCCGGCAGCGGCCCGTTGTTCCGGCTGGTCGGGATTGTTCGGCTGCAGCAGGCCCAGAGAAATCAGGGTCGCCGTATCCATTTGACCGGTGACCGGTAAGCGGTGATCGTATTGATAATTTTCAAGGGCTATTCTCGTCTTGCGTCCCAAAATACCATCCGCCCGTCCCGGATAATAATTTTTTTGTGCCAGCAGTCTCTGCACTGTTTCTATCCGTGGAGAGTGGTGTCTTTTTGCTCCGGAAATAACACCGTCATATCTTCTCAGGGAATAGACTCTGTTTTTCAACCAGCACGAATGGTCACTTTCGTAAAAATCGAATGCCCGGCAGCGACGGGCTATCTCGCATTCACGGGCACATTCCCTGGCACTGTCTGTGATGAAATGGGTGTAATCGCCACCGGGGCGCTGGTAGTCATAGTCAAGCTTGATGCTGTTGCCGGTTCCGGCCCAGGAAAAATGTGCCCATCCGGCTAACAGCAAGATTATGAGAAAGGCGCGTGTCATGATCTCTCCATATTATGGAACAGGTAGTGAAATGGAATCTTTCGATATAACTTTCAAGGTAATATACTCCATCATCAGCTCAGGTCAAATTTTTCAGTTCAGCGGCATGAAAAATATGGGGGAAAACAAAAATATTTTTTTCCGTGTCGTTCCTTTTGCTGTCAGTATCCCTGATTACTTATCTTTACTGACCTGTTCCATTCTGTTATTCTTTCTTCATGGCAGCAAGAACAAGGGTGCAGGACCGGGATTTTTTGTACATGTTCCCGTGCGGCTCATGGACGGCACCTCCTGATACTGCACCCTCATGAAATCGATTTTATCGAAGGAGAAACCCGGGCAGAATGACTTCGTTCCAGCGCATCTGCACTCTGCAGACACTCTTTATTCTGCTGCTTTCAGGGTCCGGCTTTGCGAAGGACAGCATCCTCTTTACCGGACTGCCGGCATTCCTGCTGCTCCATGGCAAACAGGCCGTCTGGCAGCCGA
>DRKH01000161.1 GCA_011051825.1 Desulfobulbus sp. | reverse complement strand
CTCAGCTTGAATGAAATCAGGGATACCATCGCTTTTTTTAAAAAATGAATTGACCTGAAATCAGGCATAAGCGCTGCTAAATGCGATTTGAGATTATAGCTGTAGCGATGTTATCCCTCGTTGCTGAGGAATGGTGGTAATCAAATAGTTATTTCGTAACAGACCATTAGGCATTAACGCATCTTCACTCCAGGATAAATAACCTTTCAGGGACTCTCATGGCAGGACTTCTTACAGCATTGAATGCAGGCAAGACCAGCCTGGTTACCAACCAGAAATCCATTGAGATAGTCGGCAACAACATTGCCAACGTCAATACCCCCGGGTATTCCCGGCAGCGGGCTGAACTCTCGCAGATCCCGGCGGTCAATTTCGGTGATTTCTTTGTCGGTCAGGGAGTCACGGTCTCCGATGTCAACCGTGATTATGATGTTTTTATCAACCGCCAGCTCCAGGAGAAATCCATTGCCCTTGGGGAGGAAAGTGGAAAATCCACCCCGCTGACCGAGCTTGAAAGGGTGTTCAATGTTTCCGAAGATAACCTCGCCGGCGAGATCAACAAATTCTTTGACGCCTGGCAGCAGCTGACAACCAATCCCAGTGGCCGGGTTGAACGTGATATGGTGCTCCAGCGTGGACAACTCATGGGCGATGCCTTTCGGTCCACCTATGATGAGCTTGAAAATATCCGCAACAATATCAACAATAAAATCGTTTCGAACATTAATAACTTAAACGAAAAAATCAGCGAAGTCGCCAAACTCAATGACCGCATTTATCAGGTTGAGATCTCCGGTCAATCGGCCAATGCGGCCCGAGATCAACGGGACCTGCTGGTGGAAGATCTTTCCAAGAGCCTGGGCGTTCAGACCTATACGGACAACAGAGGCATGCTGGCGGTTCAACTTCCCGGCGGAACTCCGGTGGTTCAGGGCAATCACGCCATGACCCTCAGCACGGTTGCCAACGGTTCCGATGTGAATCTGCAGATAACCATCGGCGGCGTGACCAAAGACGTTGCCCCCCGTGAGATGGGTGGTGAATTCAAAGGAATGTTTGATACCAGGGACAGTTTTATTGCCGGGTTGCGCAATGATCTCGACACCCTGGCCGTGGAACTGACCGATTCCGTCAATACCGAGCATGTCAACGGCTGGTACACGGATCCCGCCACCGGCCTGCCGGCAACCGGTCAGATTTTTTTTGACGACCTGACCGCCCTGCCGCCCGGTACGCCTCCGAGCAGACATATCAATGTCGCCCTGCCCGACTCTCGCTATCTTGCTGCTGCCGGACAAAACACGGCAGCGCCCGGGGACAATGAAAACGCCTTAACTATTGCCGGCCTTGAAACCACCTATCTTGTCGGAGGTACCGATACCTTTGAGAACTTTTTTGCTAAAATCGTTTCAACGGTCGGTATCGAATCCAGTCGAAATCAGCTGGCTTTAAAAGGAGCTGAAGATACAACGGTCCAGCTCCATAACCTGCGCGACGGGTTTTCAGGAGTTTCCCTTGAAGAAGAGATGATTGACCTCATCCAGTTTCAGCGGGGTTTTGAATCGTCGGCAAAATTTCTTTCCACCATTGACGAAATGATGAACTCACTACTGCAACTTAAACGGTAAGAGGAATCCCATGAAGGCAACCCAGGGAACAACATACAGGATGCTCGGATCCAGACTCAACAACCTGACATCACAGCTTGAAGAGCTGCGCAAAATCGGCGCAACCGGGAAAAAGGTCAACAAACCATCAGACGATCCTGCCTCAATCCGTCCTATCTTAAATACCAGAAAACAGCTTTCCAATGTTGACAGGTATATGGAAACCATGGGCCAGTCCCTTGACAAGATGCAGGCAACGGACGGCCACCTGGAGCATGTCGAGAATATCATGCAGCGGGTCAAGGAAATTTCTTTGAATGCTGTAAATGGCTCGTTGAATAATGAGGACCGGTCAGTCCTTGCCGATGAAATCGTCAATCTCCGCAAGGAACTCCTTGACGCAGCCAATGGCAAGGTGGATGGAAAATACCTGTTCAGCGGTTATGAAGAATCCACGATTCCCTTTGTCGAAAACCCGGCTTATGATCCATTACTGTATGATAAAACAGATCACACCACCTGGCCTTACCTGTACCAGGGTGATGATAACCCGACCTTGCTGGAGATAACTCCCGGAGAAAAATTACAGGTCAACCTCACCGGCAATGATCTCTTTTTCGGCACCTCGACCTGGAACCCGACCCCGCCACCGAACAATGCTGTTGATCCCGGCAGGTATGATTTATTTTCCGTTCTGACCCAGGCCGAAGAGGCCATTCGTGCCAATGATCCGGCGGCTATGCAGACAAGTATTGCCGATCTGGATGGTGCTTCGGATCAGAACAGGAGATTACGCTCACAACTGGGGAATCGTGCCTCTCGCGTAGACACCGCCATGACCCACCAGGAGGCGGTTCGCATTGATCTCAAACAGATCCTCTCCCGCTACGAAGATGCCGACGCCATAGAATCCTTCAACAACATTGTTCAACAGGAAACCGCCTTTCAGGCCGCTCTAAGCATAACAGGCAAGGTCTCACAACTCTCTATTCTCGACTACATCTAAGGCCGCATGACAACGATGCTGTCCATTTCCCGGGCAGCATCCCCACACCTCTATAACCAACCAAATCCATTAAAAAAACCTTGCCTTTTCAACTTGCTTGCACGATACTGATTTTAATAAGCATTCGAACAGAAACATAACTGGTCTCAGGATTTGTAAATATGTGTTTTCATCTACCTTAAACCTGTAAGTGATCAGGGGTGCCGTAGATTCGTGCAGGCGCGACAGGCCGCTATAGCCCCTCTATGCGGGCAGTCGCGACCGTGCGAAGATGCGGTGCCCCTGATCACTTACACAGAAACATCTAACCGGAGCGTAACATGCTGGTATTGACCAGAAAAGTCGGTGAAGGAATTATCATCGGCGACAATATAACCATAAAGATCATTGAACTCAAAGGTGGTGGTATTCGTATAGGCATCGATGCCCCCAGAGAAACTAAAATATACCGGCAGGAAGTCTACGACCGAATCAAACAGGAAAATGTCGAGGCCACCAACTGGAACCTTGATGATCTTGATGCACTGAGCGCAAATTTAGCAACCAGGACGGTGAAGAAATGAAAAAAATAATGACCCGCTTTGGCGAGGTGGAATATGACCCGACAAATGTCATTCATTTTCCGGAAGGGCTTATCGGGCTTGATCAACTCCATGACTTTATCGTCATGCCCAACAAAAAAGAAGGCCCGCTCTTCTGGATGCAGAGTGTAGACGACCCTGATTTTGCCTTTGTCGTCACCGACCCTACAAATTTCTTTCTTGATTACCATGTCAAGGCGGCTGACAATGAACGAAAAAAGATGCAGATAGGCCCGGATGACGACTATTTTGTACTCAGTATTGTCTCCATCTCACCGGAAAAGGACATTACCTTGAACCTGTCGGGCCCTATTTTATACTCGCCGGCAACCAACAGGGCGCTGCAGGGCATCCTTGAGGACAGTCGATATGACACCAAGACGCCGCTGCCCAGAGTCGAGTCCGGAAAATAACGCTCGCTGCTCCTCCCGGGGACCAAAGGCCTCAGACTGCCCCCGAAAGGGACCGTCTGATGTGAAAAAAAACCGTACACATGTGCCTATAAGGTGCATGGTGTTGCGGTATTTTTTTTCTCCATTCGTAACTATTCAGGTAGGGGCAGAGAACTAGCCCAACCACCACCTGTAACTGTTTAGGAGTGCTCCATATCTGT
>DRKH01000160.1 GCA_011051825.1 Desulfobulbus sp. | reverse complement strand
TGAGCCAGAAATGAACATCACCAAAAATATACTTATCTCTCAAAAAATATTATTGGTCCACAAGATACGGACAACGCTCTCCCTGTCAGGGGTTATTATTGGTATCAGTGCGGTGATAATCATGGTCTCCATGGGCAAGAGTACGGAAGAGGCGATTGTTTCACAGATAACCGAGATGGGGAGCAATCTATTGGTCGTCAATGCCGGTCAGGTAAAGATTATCGCCGGCAGGGCCCGGCAGGCAAAAACAGTGACCACCCTCAAAACAAAAGACGCGCAGAGTATTATCGCCAAGTCTCTTCGGGTAAACTACGCAGTGCCGGTCCAGAGCAGGAAGTTGCAGGTTAAATACGGCAATCTCAACACCGGGACACGTATTGTCGGTACAAATGCCGACATTCTTATGGTACGGAATTACTCTCTTTCCAGGGGAAGATTTTTTGATGAGGATGAAAATAATGGCAGGAGAAGGGTAGCAGTACTTGGACAGACTGTGGTTGAAAATCTATTTGATCATGGTGATCCGGTTGGAAGAATACTTCGCATAGGGAGAGTTCCCTTTGAAATTATCGGGGTACTTACGCCCAAAGGGCTCGATATGAACGGCACGGATCAGGATGATCAAATCATTATTCCGCTTAAAACGGCTTTAAGACGTCTGTTTAATCTGGATTATATTAACGCCATATATGTGCAGGCCAGAGACAGTCATTCCATGGATCAGGCGGAGTCGGAGATACAAGACATCCTCAGGCAAGCACATCATCTCAGAAAAGGCAGGCCCGATGACTTTACGATTCGGAATCAGGCCTCGATCGTAAAGGCAGAGAGAGAAAGCAGCCAAACGTTTACCTTTCTGATCAGCAGCATCGCGGCAGTTTCTCTGCTGGTGGGCGGCATAGGTATTCTGGCGGTCATGCTTATCTCCATCAGGGAAAGGATAAAAGAGATAGGTATCAGGATGGCCGTAGGGGCTAAAAAGAGTGATATCCTTCTCCAGTTCCTGGCCGAATCGTTACTGTTAAGCATTGGTGGCGGAGTAATCGGCATAGTATCAGGGGTAGCGGTAGTTGTTCTTCTCACCTTTTTTGCCGATTGGCAGTTTGTCCTCCCTGTAAAAGTAGTCGTACTGTCTTTCCTCTCTACCGTCATCATGGGTATCTGCTTTGGTGTGTATCCTGCCCAAAAAGCCGCTTCCCTGGACCCCATCAAAGCGCTTCAGTTTGAATAGAAAGGGAAAAGGTAACTATTCAGATGGGTGCACGATCTATGTAATGGCACAAACCGTAACTGTTCAAAAGTGCCCCACGGAGTCTCCGCTCGGAGTCTGCGCTTATCTACCTATCTGTGCAGTCTGGTCAGTGAACGCTAGTTATTTCTATGTATTTCTATGTTAATCTCTGATCGTGCAAAAATGGGGTGTCCTTGAACAGTTACAGAAAAAACAAAAGATTATCCCGGAACAGCTCAGAGCAAATCGGCAAAAGCCTCGGCCAGGTGTGGAAAAGAAAAAATATATCCGGCCTCACTTATCCTCTCGGGCACGACCCGCTGCGAGGCCAGCAATACGGTTGCAAACTCACCGATTGCCAACCGGAGGATGGATGCGGGAACCGGCAGGACGGCGGGTCTGCGCAGGGCACCGGCAAGGGCCCGGGTAAAAGTCCGGTTGGTTACCGGTTCCGGGGCAACACCGTTGACCGGACCGTGGATTTCCTGATTTGCTGCCGCATGGAGCATGATCCCCACCAGATCATCGAGATGGATCCAGGACATCCATTGGTTGCCGCTGCCCAGCCTGCCGCCGAAACCAAGCTTGAACGGGATCAGCATCTGGGCCAGGGCTCCGCCGTCGCGGCCGAGCACCACGCCGGTCCGAATGCAGACCACCCGTACCCCGAGTTCCTCCGCCTGCATGGCCTCGTGTTCCCAGTCCACGCAGACCCGTGCCAGAAAATCATCTCCCGGGCCTGAATGCTCGCTCAACAATTCATCGGCCCGCGCCCCATAATAACCTATGGCAGAGGCACAGATGAGTGTGGCCGGAGGCTGGTCGGCAGCAGCCATTGCCTCCACCAGTCTGCGGGTTCCGTCCACCCGGCTCGACCGGATCCGCTCTTTTTTAGCCGCTGTCCATCGGCCATGGAAAACCGATTCTCCGGCAAGGTGAAACACCGTGTCGACATCTGCAAAAAATTCCGCACCGGTTCGCTGTTCGGAATTCCACGCCCGGGCCTCCAACCCGGCAAAATGCCGACAAATACGGTCCGGACTGCGGCCGGCAACAATCGGATTTTCCAGACGGCCCACAAGATTACGACCGACAAAACCGGTACCGCCGACAACCAGACTGCGCATAGCTTTCACCATAAGTTTTTTTGATTACCACCATTCCTCAGCAACGAGGGATAACATCGCTACAGCTATAATTTCAAATCGCATTTAGCAGCGCTTATGCCTGATTTCAGGTCAATTCATTTTTCAAAAAAAGCGATGGTATCCCTGATTTCATTCAAGCTGAG
>DRKH01000159.1 GCA_011051825.1 Desulfobulbus sp. | reverse complement strand
TAGATTCATGCAGGCGCGGCCGGCCGCCATGGACCCTCTATGCAGGCAGTCGCTACCGTGCGAACAGGTAAGCGAGCCTGCGAGACTCCGGGTAAGCGAGCCTGCGAGACTCCGGGTAAGCGAGCCTGTGAGACTCCGGGTAAGCGAGCCTGCGAGACTCCGTGCAGTGCTCCTGATAACGTATGGTTGAGCCTGTTTTCTTCTTATACTATAATTGTGGAAATGGTCAAAACAATGATATTCGTTCTGATCGATCTAGTGCTGTTTTTTGCTGATTCCGGCCTTGTCCATTTTATAGCGTAGAACCCGTTCGCTGATGCCGAGGGATTCCGCGGCCCGGGTCTGGATCCAGTCATTGCTTTCCAGGGCATCAAGCAGCATCTGCCGTTCCACCTCGGCCAGCCGCTGGTTGAGGTCGGTGCAGATTTCCCGGCCCCGGTAGTTCCGAACTTCCGGCGGCAGGTCACGCAGGCCGATCGTCGAAGAGCGGGCCAGGGTAATGGTGCGCTGGATGATATGTTCAAGTTCTCTGACATTGCCGGGAAAGTTATATTTGGTCAACTGGTGCAGGGCCCGGGAATCAAAATCGGCCGAGGCGTCGAATTTTTCCAGAAAAAAATCAACCAGCGGCCCTATGTCCTCCTTGCGTTTGCAGAGTGGCGGTATCTCCACTTCAATGACATTGAGACGGAAATACAGGTCTTCACGAAACCTGCCCTTCTCCACCATTTTCCTGAGGTCACGGTTGGTGGCGGCTACAATGCGAACGTCGACAGCCAGCTCCCGCTCACCGCCGACCCTGGTTATGGTGCTTTCCTGCAGGGCCCGGAGCAGTTTCGGCTGCATGGCCCGGGGCAGTTCTCCAATTTCATCAAGCAGAAGGGTTCCGCCGCTCGCCTGCTCAAAGACGCCGCGTCTGCGGTTGTCGGCCCCGGTGAAGGCTCCTTTTTCATGCCCGAACAGTTCCGATTCAAAGAGGGCTTCAGGAACTGCTGCACAGTTGAGTTCAATGAAAGGGCCATCTTTTTTCGGGCTCAGTAGATGGAGAAGTCGGGCGACAAGTTCTTTGCCGGTGCCGGTTTCACCTCGGATCAGCACGGTCCAGGGGGCAGGGGCGGCCCGGGCAATGATGGAGAGTACCTCGCGCATCCCTTTGCTGTTGCCGACCATCCGTACCGGCAGCTGATCAAGGCTGATGGTCTCTTCGACTTTTCCGGCATCATCCTGAATCAGAATCTCCTCTTCCAGGGCCCGGATTTTGGTCAGCAGTTCTTCCAGGTCCACCGGTTTTTCGAGGAAATCATCGGCTCCCAGCTGCATGACCCGGACTGCGGTATCCACTGCCCCGAAAGCGGTGATCATGATGGCGCGAATCAGCGGATTGGTCGCCTTGATTTTTTCCAGCACCTCGTCCCCGTTCATATCCGGCATCCGGTGGTCCAGCAGGACCAGGTCAAAGGGCCGATCCATGAACAGCTTCAGGGCCTGCCGGCCGTTGGCCGCCGATTCCACGTAAAATCCCTGTTTATTGAGGAATCCCTGTAACAGGTCACGCTGGAGTTGTTCGTCATCGACAATGAGGATATGCATTTTTTCCGTGATCTCACTTTCCTGTTTTTTCCGGTATCCTGACAAGCACGGTCAGCGTCTGCTGTTCATGGTTAGGGAAAATTTCCATGTCGCCGTCGTGGGCTCTGGCGATACGTCGGCTCAGGGCCAGGCCCAGGCCGGTTCCACGGGTCTTGGTGGTAAAGTACGGTTCGCCGATACGCCCGGACTGGTCATGGTCCAGCAGAAAGCCGCTGTTTTCCATTCGCAGCAGGACCATTTTTTCCTCTTTGGTGAGTTGAACCCGGATATAGCCGCCATCGGGTTGCGCCTCGACCGCGTTTTTGATGAGATTTTCCAGCAGTTCGTTGATCAGATCCCTGTCACCCTGCAGGATAACCGACTCCGGTGCCTCGATTCTCAGGTCGATGTGCTGTTCTTTGATCTGGGGGCCATAGAGGGCCAGGATTTCTTTGAGCTGGCGGTCCAGATGGACGGTGTCGTCTGCGGGCTCAAGGGGGCGGGTATATCGCTGCAGTTCGGAAACAATGCCGGAGGTACGCTTGACCGCCTCGCTCATGGCGGAGATCAGTTCTTCCTGATCTCGGTCCAGGTTGGCGGATTCCAGGCGTAACCGTTGCAGGCCCATGTTGATCGCGTTCAGGGGATTGCGGATTTCATGGGCAATGGTGGCCGTGGTCCGGCCAAGGACTGCGGCCTCATGCTCCCGGGCAAGCGCCTTTTCAAAGGTTCTGACCTGATTGAGGTTATTTTGTTGAAATCGGTACAGGAGCCAGGAAAAGAAAACGCCCAGAATAAACAGCAGGCCGGCAAAGAAGAAAAACTGCTGCCGCAGCCGATCCCGGCGCTTGAGAAACCGGTGTGCATTCAGGCTGACGACGATGGTGCCGGACGGGGTGGAGAAACTGGAACGGGCAACGGCCCGGCCTTGCTCGATGGTCAGCTGCACCGATGAGGCCGGGCCGGTTTCCGGATCAGTGAGCCGCTGCACACTGTGGATACCGGGCAGGGAGGAGAGCGAAGCCAGCAGCGCTTCCAGTGAACTTTTTTTGCGCAACTTCGCAATGGCGGATCCATCGAGTCCGGTGAGTATACAGGAAAGTGCACCTTTGTTCTTGAAATTCCTGAGGAAAAGTATTTCGTTACCCCTGTAGCGGATGGAACCGGCTCCGTCGTTGCAGGTGAACGGCTCAGGAAACCAGTTTTCCGGCCCGCTGATGCGACTGTTGTCCGGACGGACAAGAGTAATGCCCAGAAGCCCGGTCTCCCGGGCCAGAGCGGTCAGCTCCTCGGGCTGCAGTGGATCGATGCCGTCCAGGTAGGCGATGAACTCGGTCTTGTCGCCGAGAAAGGTTGCCACCATCCTGTCCACGGTGGTCAGGGCCAGCTCGGCATTTGCCAGGTTTTCCTCTATGATCGCCGCCACCATCCGTGAGTGTTCCAGGACGTTCTGGCGCAGGCTTTCGTTGATGCCTTGCATCTGGTAGAAAAAATAAACCAGAACCAGGGCGATCAGCAGGCCGAATCCCAGCAGATTCATAAGCCAGGACGGAAGGGGAGAGCCGGTTGTCCCGGTCGCACCGGAATCAATCATGGCGAGGCGGAAAACTGTCGACAGCGACCCAGTCGTGCTCGCACCCCGGTCGGATCATGGTGTCGTCCCGGGCCCGGTATTCCATGTATTTCCCGGGCCACAAAGATGTTTTTTTCCGAATCAAAAGAACCGCTGATCCGAAGGGTCCTGCCTGGGCGCACGCAACGGGGAAAGGCGGGGCCTCTTGCGAAACGACCTCTTTGGGTTGCAGGTAGAAAGACAACCCGGATATCAACTGGTTCTGTCTCGGCTGTCTGTTTCGAGGTCTGTCGGAAAACGAATTGTGCATCTTCCGTGGACAGGACCATGCCGGTGAGGGTTTCCGCCTCTGTCGGCGTTGCAAGCAGTACTCCGGCGGGGAGCAGGATAAGGACGAGTTTAGTCAAGAACCAAGCCGTGGAGAATCTCGAACAGGGGGGGCGGATCAGTGTCATTGTTGGCCGCTGTTTCCTTAAATGTTTGCTCCGGACGGGCCGTGCCCTCTTTTATGCCATGGGTACGGATAACCGTCGGGATGTTCAAGTTGCAGGTTGCACGGATCTATTGATGCGATATGTATAACATAAAAGACATGGTCTGTGCCAGCCGCTTACTGAAAAAGAAATAGCTTGATTTCACAAAGATTATTGTTTTCACTAGTTGGTGCCTGGCCGGAAATGAGGATTTTCCTTCAAGGCCAAGAAATACGATAAAAAACAGGTGAGCGCAGACTCCGAGAAATTCAAGGTTGATAACATGCTGTTATTCTATCGTAAAGGCCTTTAGGCTACAGGGTACAGGTTTATAGGCTGAAGGCTGGAGCCTGAAAGCCTTCAGGTAAGGAAAACGGAGCCCGCTCCTTCCTGACAACCTGTCAGTCTTCAGTCTGAATAGCCTGCGGGCTTGCCCGCGTTAGACAGACCATGGAGGAGAGATGGAACCAAAAGAATTTGGAAATATCACGGCCGATCAGTTACGTGAATACATGCGGCTGCATGGAGAAGAAGACTACCTGCTGGTCGATGTCCGCAAACCCCATGAATATGAGAAAGGCCATATCCCCGGAGCTTACCTGCTGCCGGTGGGAGAGTTGTCGGCTCGTCTAAGTGAGCTGCCGCTGGATAGAGATATTATCTTTTACTGACGATCGGGAAAGCGGTCGCAGGTTGCGTCCCTGTTTGCCGGTTCCCAACCCTACTTTGACGGGAAAATTTTTAACCTGACCGGGGGAATTCTGTCCTGGAATGATTTTACCGTGCCTGATTTTCCGAAGATGCGGGTTTTTCTCCTTCAGGGTGATCCGGCGGATATCTTCCTTACGGCCATGGACCTTGAGCGTGGGGCTGAACTCTTCTATACCGAGGTCCTTGCCCGTCACCGGGAAAAGGGGTTTGCCCGTTTCATTGATCTGCTGGCCAGAGCGGAAGAGGGGCACGCCAGGAAGATTTATGGATTTTATCGGCAGGAGGTTCCCGAGGCACCTCCATTTGAGGAACTCTATCCATCGTTGTCCGGAGAGGTGATAGAAGGTGGCCGGAGTCTTGAGGCAATGAAGCGGATGCTTGATACCCCTGTTGATGAACCCTGTCTCGATATTGTTGAAATGGCCATTACCATTGAATATGCGGCCTATGACCTGTATCGGAACATGGCCGATTACTTCACGGATTCCAAAATGACGGAAGCCTTTCTGGCCATTGCCCAGGCTGAAAAAGAACACATGCGCATAGCCGCTGAGGCGCTGCAGTTCTGTGAAGATGACTGACGGGTCAGCTGAGGTGGAGAAAAGATGACCTTGAGTCTTGTCACAATTTTTTGTTCATCATTTCTGCTTTCATTGTTGGCTGTGGCCGCAGGGCATTGCACTTACTATGATTCAAGATATTTTTTTACTGTTCTTCTGTCCAGGCCGGTGATGCGGGCGACTGCCTGCAGGGTGCCGTACTGATTAAAGAGGATCCTGCAATACCGGCTGGTCAGCTTGGCTACGCTCAACTGCTGCCTGAGCAGTTCGTTTTCAAACCCTTTTTTTTGTCGAGGCGTTCCCGGCCGGCGGAAGGTTCCGTGCAGGAGTATTCGCCGCACAGCCTGTTCCAGTTCCCGTACGTTGCCGGGCCAGCTGTATTCTCGAAAGGCTGGTTTGTTCAACTCTTTAAAGATTGCTCTCTGCAATGTGTCTGATACCTGCCCGGTAATTTTCTGCAGTAAATGGGTGGTCAAAACCGAAAGCTCTTCATGGTTTTCAGCGATTCTCTGCCTGAGCGAAGGGATGGTCAGTACGTCGGTGCAGAGCCTGAAATAAAAATCTTCCCTGAATTTTCCCCTGTTCATCAGCTGGTCAAGATCACGGTTGGTGGCGCCGATTATTCGACCGTCAAAGCGTTGGCTTTTGATACTGCCCACCGGTGAAAAGCTGCGTTCCTGCAGGATCCGCAGCAGTTTGATCTGGGTCGGAATGGAGACCTCACCGATTTCATCAAGAAAGACCGCGCCGTGACCGCTTGAACGGGCAAAGATACCCTCATGGTCACTGATTGCGCCGGTAAATGAACCGCGGGCATGGCCGAAAAGTTCGGATTCGATGAGTTGTTCCGGAAACTGACTGAGATTTATCGAGAGAAAGGCCCGGCCAAAGCTGATGACGAAGCACTTTTTTCTGCGGTTATAGGGGATGAAACCGGACCTGCCGATGGCGGCTGCAGCCAGTCCCTTTCCGGTGCCGGTTTCTCCAAGGAGCAGGGTTGAAAAATCTTCGAGTTTGTCCCAGAGCGTGCGGGCATAACGGTCGATGTCATAGGTGAATACCGTGTTCCAGAGGCGGGCACGCAACGATTCCATACATGGGCTGCAGCCGATCAGGCTGTTGTTGATAAAATAAAAAGCCCTGCGCATCTGGAAGAAAAGGGCAATGTATTTGTCTGCATCCAGCTCGGAAATACCGAAATTTTTAAGATCATTTTCCAGTGCCCGGCCGCATTCCAGGGGAATGGGGTCAATTGTCGCCTCCTGGGCAAGGATGTGCCGGTCCAGTTGAGGAAGATAGCTGTGAAAGAGGTGAAAGAGGAAAAGATTGGCAGCGAGCTGCCGGTCTCCGCCGGAATATGCGGCAAGATTGGCCCTGTTTTCATCGGCCAGCTGCCTGACCTTATTCCCGACCTTTTTTATTGCACTGTTCAGGACGGTCT
Organism: Desulfobulbus sp.; assembly: GCA_011051825.1. Lineage (GTDB taxonomy): Bacteria > Desulfobacterota > Desulfobulbia > Desulfobulbales > Desulfobulbaceae > DRLX01. The sequence goes on along the minus strand of DRKH01000159.1, from coordinate 179 downwards.
TTGGCTGTTCCTGTTCGGAAAGCCCGGTTAACCGGCAGTCGGACTGGTGGCGGGCCCCGCAAAACGGGTTGGCAAAAATTGAACCTGAAACCCGGGCTAAAAAAGTTCGTTCGGATTGGGACAATGTGACTTTCATGGGTAATAATGTACATTGTGTATGCTTAAAATGTCAACAAGGT
>DRKH01000158.1 GCA_011051825.1 Desulfobulbus sp. | reverse complement strand
GAAGGCGTCATGATAAATTCCCGGCTGCTGCCGGGAAGGACCGCGGTGGTCGCCGGGCTGATTGTCCCGCTGCCCACGGTCGAGGCCGTCAGGGGAATCAGCAGATTAAACGCGGCTTCCACATCAAGAAGCCCCTTACCGTAATCGTTGTCCCAGCCCGAATCCCCCAGATCAGTGGCCGACTGGGTCAATAATGATTCAAGCTCGTCAACGGTGAACTGCGAATTTACACTGAGCAGCAGGGCCATGGCTCCGGCAACATGGGGCGCGGCAAACGAGGTTCCGGAAACAGTGACATATGAGTTTGGGAAAACTCCGCCGGAGGTAAGATCCGCGGTGTGTACATTCACTCCGGGTGCGACCAGCTCAGGATAAAACCCGCCGGTACAGCCGGACGGTCCGCGGCTGCTGGTATCGGCGATAGTCAGGAACTCATCGACGGCCCCGACCGCAAAACTGTCCAGGTAGTTGGCCGGGCTGACGCTGGTGGAACCATTTGGCCCCTGGTTGCCGGCGGAGAAGACCACCGCGACTCCGGCTGCCTTGAGGGCCTGGATGTCGGGTTCAAACTCTCTGTAACACTCGCCGACCCGGGTATCAAAGCCCCAGGAGTTGTTCACCACATCCGGGATGTCATTCGTTCCCGGATCACCGTCCGGGTCAAGAAGCCACTGGAATCCCAGATGGATCTTGCTGAGCGGGGCGTCTCCGGCATCATTAAACAACTTGACCGCAATCCACCTGGCACCGGGTGCGACCCCGATGGCCGAACCGCCCGCGTCTCCTCCGACCAGAATTCCCATGGTCTGGGTGCCATGGCCGCTGTTGGCGCCGCTTTTATCAAATGGTGTGGCATGTTCACCATGGGGATCATACCAGCTGTTGGTGCCCCCCCGCCACCTGGAGGCCAGGTCCGGATGCAGCACATCGACCCCGGTATCCATATTGGCAACCACAACCCCGGACCCGGTATAACCGAGGTTCCAGAGCGAAGGCGCATTTATGGTGTCGAGATTCCACTCCGGCACGGCTGCCTGGGCGGCGGCAGGAGCTGGAAGACTGAGAGTCGCATCCAGCCGGACACTCTGAACTTCAGACCGCCCCGCAAGTTCATCAACCGCATCCGCCCTTATGGTAGCGGCCATCCCGTTGAATATCCAGAACGGTACTATTTTTCGACCCTGCTTTTGCTGCAAGAATGTCTTCAAAGGCCGCTGGGTTCTATCGGCCCTGCTTCGTAATGCCCGGTTCATCTTTGCCCGAAACAGTTTTTTATTCACTTTCATTCCGGGTCCGGCCAGAGCTTTATTCTTGCTTTTAAACAGCTGGAAACTGAACTGATCTTTCAGGGTGATGATCACAGCAACTTCATCTCCGGGGGCAAGGATCTGCAGCCGAAACCTGAGATCAGGCTCAACAGTCCCGGCCAGTGCGGAAGAACAGGTAAAGACCGCCAGCAACAAACTGCAACAGATTTTCCGGATTGTTTTTTTCATATTTCTTTTATTCAAAAAGAGCCGTTACAACTTGTTGTCCCGGACTATTTCCATTGCTGGGTTTGTCCGTGCCCTGCAAAAAATCCGCCTGTTACTGCACAACCAGATTTTCCACCCGAAAGTCGCCGATAATCACGGTAATCTTACTGCCGGGATGCACCAGCCCGCCGCCGTTGCCGAAAAACATCCAGTAAATACGACCCTGCTGGGGTTTATTCGATGTCCGCAACGGACCGACCTTGCCCAGATTGGGAACCGCCAGAACCTTTTGACTGGCCTGATCGATCAGGTACGGTTTATTGCTCCGTACAAATAAGGTCTCGGCTTTGCCGGGATCCAGGACACGGTATCGAAAATCAACCATGTGCCCGGCGACCGCCATCCGCAGGCTGGTCACTTCAATCCCCCATTTTTCACGCATGGCTCGGGCCGCATTCTTTTCCTGTGTAACAGTGGCCCCGACTGTTGCCGCAAATATGCAGACCGACAGCAGACCGGCAAGCATGGCCGCAATCACGATAGAGCGATGTATAATAGTGCACTTGAACATGGTTTGTCCTCCCGCTTCGATGTCGATTACGACTCACCGACCCGCTTTTGCCGCGTTGACTATAGCCGGCATATATATCAGCCAGGGAAACGGCGGCAGATTAACATCCAGATACACCAGCATTCCTCCGCCGGCGGCACCGTTGGTACTCAGGGACATGCTTCGGTCATAAATCGCATAGTTGCCTTTTTCCGATGACCTCCACAGGGCGTCCATGGTTTTACCGGCTGCGAGCATCACGGAGTACTGTTTTCTCGGATAGGGGTAGAGGTTACCGTCTTCTGCAATAACGTCCATATACGGTCCCTGAACCACCGGGGTATGAGACATAAGCCCTGCATTTAAAAAACGGATAAGCAGGGTCTTTTCAGCCCGACCGATTGTAATCGCAGGCACGGGATCTCCGGGTGCATATGCCTGCCCGTTAACAAGAAAGAACTTGGGCTTGTAGTTGAGCGGCGTCGCCGCAGACAGTGATCCGTGCAAAGCTGGATCGATTTCACTAAAAAGGAGTGTCACATCATTTGACGCTCCATAGCTGCCGACTTTGAGCGCGCCGTACAGGCCCATCTGAACCTGCTTTGCCGGATGGCTGCCGCTCTGATACAGATAGGTGCCGCCCTTGAGGTTGTTCCAGGTATAGGTGGCAATACCACCCATGGCCGGAGCCTCGTGGGTAAAGGCTGTGACCCTTGTCCTGCCCTGCAGGTCTGTAATGACCTGTGGATCGAGGGTAACCATCTGTCCCGGGATAACAATCGAAACCGGCTCACTGAGGCAGTTGCGCAGGTTGATGGTCAGGACCGTCCCCTGTGTTTCTATCAGCATCGGCCCCGTGTTCCATGGTACCGGAGCTGCGGGACAGGATCCCGGATCCTCGATAAAGCCCCACATGCTGATTGCGGTTGCAGATCCCGGGGGCGTCCACTCAGCCTCCACCGCAGCCAGATTCAGCGCGTGGCAGGAAAGTACCGTCAACAACAGTGCGGTCAACACCAGAACCGGAATACGTACGGCATATAGAAATATTGTCTTTTTCATAGGTTTTCCCCTTTTTACGTTAAGGTATCGTCACTCCTGGAGCTTCGATGATCATCATGGTCATCATGCCGCCGGGGAAAATATCATAGTTAGTCATCTCTTTTTCGGTATGGGAATGCCACATATAGGCAAAGCCGCCGTTTGGGTTCAGGCCGCCTTCACCTGGTGGCAGGGAACCAGACGTCCCCATGTAGGCACTACCGCCGTAAAAGCCGCCAAACGCCATGTTCTGGTCAGCCGGCAGGATCACGGGAAAAGGTTTTCCGTGGTCCGGGCAGTATTCACTGGTACCCGGGTCAAATTCGGGCGCCCCGGCATCCTGAGTCTCTCCCACTGCCTTGCCGTTACAGGTATGCGGCATATTTACATCGGTCCCGCCATAAATATCCCAGTTCAAGCCCTTACCCGTCCATGTAAAGATCGCATCTATAGTATTGCCGGGATGCGACTGCAGGGTATACACCTCATGACTGAGGTCCGGTCCGGCACCGGGAGCACTCTCTAGGAGTCTTCCGCCCCGGGCGATTATCCGTGAATGGTTGCCGTGATGATGATAGGGATGGAGATCACGACCACCGCCGACAACCCGCATCAGCATCCGTTCTCCCGGATGCATACGGGGAACGATATTGTAGGGTTGATGCGGCAGCCAGGGCACACCGGCCGGCGACATGGTATCAGGGGCATTACGCCCGTTGATAAACCAGATCACCGGAAAGTAGTTGGCAAGGTAATCGGTTGCCGCTACTCCGGCCGGACCCTGGAATTCGACCACTTCGTGAATCCGGGGATCCATCTCACTGAGGAGAAACAGATACTCCCGGTCAAATTGCGTATCCGGGTGATTGTAGGCATAACCGACCCCGGAAACAGGGCGGACAATGATCACTCCGACCAGACCCATCTCCAACTGGAGGGCGGAGTCGGTGCCGCTGTAATAGGTGTATGTCCCGGCATGGGTGGCCGTAAAGGTATAGGTGACGGTTGCGCCCGGGGCGGCCTCAGCAGTCAGGATCCCGGGCACGCCCGGATCGGTCGGAACGACAGCAACCTGCTGGCCCGGAAAGACGATCGAGACATTGGGTGCCGGATCCGTCCCGGCCACGGTCAAATTGTTGGTCAAGGTTACAGTGACCACCTCACCCTGATTCACAATCAAGGTCGGGCCCGGATACTGAACCTGACCGGTCCCACCGGCGTAGCCCCAGATTAAAACACTGCCGCCGTCAGGGGTTGAGATACGACCGATCCCCACGGACAGATTGAACGTGGGCCCGGTGATGCCGTCAATCACGGCTCCAGCTCCGGTGACAAACGGACCCAGGAGCAGGACACTGAAAACAGCTATGTAGAATGCCGATTTGATAGGTTTATTTTTCATACCTGTCTCCCTTCTTCAGTTGACAACCCTGATTTCAGTCATCATGCCGCCGAACTCCTCTGCATCATTACTCAAATAGTTCAGGTTTGTTGCATAGAGAAAATACTTTGTTCCCACCGCTGCATCTGTAGGAATTTCCATTATCGTATCAACGGATTCACCCCCGCCGACCGTGACGGAATTTGTCCGGTAGTATAAATTGTTACCGGTCGGGCCGCGAAGCAGCTTGGCATCTTTACCGACCACCTGCATGGAGAGCCCCATGGAACCCAGGGTATAAAAACGGGTGACATTAAGATTGGAGATACGCAGCAGAATCCTCTGCCCGGGCTGAGCCTCAATCAAGGCACTCTCGACCTGGGTCACCTTACCGCCGTTTTCCATTGGCTGGGCAGGAAGCGGTGCCGGATTGACCGTATCCGGATATCCCCTGCCGTTGAGCATGGGGTAGTTATCCACCATCAGGGCAAACGGAAGTGGCTGCACTGTTTCATTGGCATCATGAAAGGCGGAATCAAACGAACCGATCTGTAGAGGATAATCGACATCGTAGCCGGTGGAACCGTCACCGTCGTTATAGGCAAACCGGGTGTAGGTCTTGCCGTTATAGACAAAGGGCGTGCCGTCCTGAGCCGGCCGGACATAAAGATTGCCGAGCATACCCATCTGCATGTGTTCCGTGGCCTCCACATGACAATGATACATGTAGGTTCCGGGGTCGTTTATCTTGAAATAATAGGTCATGCTGGACCCCATATTGATCGACACCGAAGCATCGGGCACCCCGTCAAAGATGGAAGCGGCCTCGGGGAAGCCGTGATAATGTACGGTATGGGGATCAAAGAGATCCGGGCGTTTTATCATGCCCACGTTGGTCAGGGTCAGATAAAATTCATCACCTTCGTCAAGGACGATCACCGGCGCGGGAAAGGTTGCCGCCAGAGTCCCGGCGGCAATGATATTTACCGCATCGGCAGGGTTTGCCGGCCGGGTTGCAAGACCTGTCAGGTCGGAAAAGCCGAACATATACTGCGTTTTTCCATCGGCCATGGTAACAAAACCGTCACCGGCCCCCAGATGTATACACTTGGTGTTGGGCGGCCGGGTTTCACCGGGCCCCCAATCGGCCGAACCGTCGGTGTCACCCGGACACTGCACCAGCACTCCGGCATGGGCTAAAGGATCGCCCCCGTAAAAGACCAAGCCAAACAGGAGTGCTACAATCCATGAACATTTTGTTATGATACGCATAGTCTCACCCCTTTATATGTAGTTCCGCCAAGTTTTTCTCCGCACTTGCCAGATCGTTCCAAGCCTCTGCCAGGGCCTTCTTCGCCCGTGCCAACGCTTCGCTTGTACCCTGCGGATCGACCAGGGCTCTTTGCAGATCCCGTGTTAAAATTGCAAGATATTCCGCTGATCGTTCCAACTCGACCATTGCCCTCTCGACCCCTTCCACGGCCCGCTCAAGATCTTTCGATCCGCGTGCCGCATCCTTCCTGATACCGGTCAGCACTGCAATGGACGCCTGCAGGTTGCTCTTTGTTTTTGCCAGCTCCTGTTCAGCCTTTTCCAGATCACTCCGTTCACGGGGCTGAAGTTCTTCAGGCTCCCGACCCATACCCGGATCGAGAAGAACAATAGACCTGGTTGCATCAGGATCAACGGCGGCAACGGTGACGGAACCAAGCTGTTGGTTGGTCGCAAGAGCTTCGGATTCCAGAGCCGATTCCGCTTCACCTGCCGGGGCAGACGTGGATTGTGCAGAGGCGTTCTCTTCTATTGCCGGAGCTTTCCAGCCTCCCCCGCCGCCGATTCGGGCCGAGCGGACATTCTCCTGCCCGGCAACCTGAAAACCTGTTGCCTGCGGCACACCTGCCGAATGCACAGCCGGAGCTGGTCCATTGGCAGCCGTGGCGGCCAACGGGACTTCAGAAACGACCGATTCCGCAACCGGGATTGCCTCTGCTGCAGGCACTATCCAAACTCTGCCGGTTGCCTGGCCGGAACCCGGATTCGACACCCCGGTTTCCTGTGCCGTCACCCCATGCAGGGCGATTTGCGGTGCCGCCACCAACGGATTAATCACCGGCGGCTGCGCCGGTTGCTGCACTTCATCGGCCCCGATATCAAAACTGCCTTCAAACGGGCGGGGTTCTCCATCAAAATCATCGGTTATCCCGGCGCCTATTCTATCGTTATTGATTGCCGGTGAATTGAGCTGCAGATGAAGATCGCCGTACAACTCTCCAATATCCGCCCCGGCAACCCTGACCTGGGTCAGGGGCCCGTAACGCAGACGGATAAAGTTGCCGCCCTCGTCAAAGGCCGGAACCGCCTGAACTACGGTTGTTGCTTCCGGTGACGAAATAGAGGACTCCCGGTTACCGTTGACATATTCAAAGACAAAGCGAGGATCGGGATTACCGGTCAGATGCGAGTTCTCGGCCAGCATCTCGCCGCTGCCCAACGGCAGCACGGCCAGATCGTCATAAACCGGCGCAGTGGAGCAGTTCAGGCCGGCCGAACCGCCGATGTCCGGACAGAGCCCGTACAGAACATTGTCCGGATTTGTATCGTCAACCAGGAAATAGAACTTCCGGTTATGCCATATGATATTGTCTTTCAGTACCGGGTTGGAAAATCCATCTTCGCCCGGCGGCAGAACAGCGGTCAGTTCAAGACTGTTTTGTCGTGAAACAATACCTGCCCCGGGTTGGGGTGCGGACTCATTGAGTACACCCGGCGTGAACGCTTCGCCCGAGGTGGAGGTATTGTCGTTATTGGCAATGGTATTGTGGATAATATTTGTCCTCAGGGTATCCTGAAGTGAAATACCGCCGCCTGCAAGGGCAGCCACGTTGTTGAAGATCATGTTGTTGACGACATCAACCGTGAACCAGGTTTCCGGATTAGCCGGAGCAGCGGATACATCCAGGCCGTTGACCCGGTTCAGACGAATACCACCGCCGTCACCGGCCCCGGTCGAATTTCCCTGGATCAGGTTCCGAACCACCTGGACTGATCCCGTTCCCGGCGTAAGAGCCTGGTTGCCAAGGGGTGCAAGTCCGCTGATGGACAGGCCACCACCGTTGATCGGGAACTGCTGATTGAAATTCTCATTGAAGACAATGGTGTTGTCCCGAATGACACCATTATCACTCAGGCCGTAATGACCAATGCCCGCACCGTCTTCCATGGTGAAGTTACCGCAGACAAAATTCCTGCTCACTTCATAATCATCGGTTCCGTTGTACAGGGATATCCCGCCGCCGGCCCCGCTTAACCCGCCGTTTCTGGAGATTTGATTATAGCGGATACGGATAAAATCATTGTCGGAATCCGTATACAGTTCATCCTCACCCAGTTGAAAAGAGAGAAAAGGATGGCCGATACGAACACCGCCGCCGAAAAAACCACTGTTGCCGACGATTCGGTTATTGGAGATGTCCAGGTAGTCGACATATCCGTTGACCACGATTCCGCCGCCGGTGCTGGCGCTCCTGATCGTAAAACCGTCGATACGGGCACCCTGGTTGTTCGGATCGGAGAATACATTGCTACCGACTCCATTATTGGCCGTTACCAGTATTGCTGCTCCTTCCTCGGTGGCAAAGGCAGCCGCCTGTACGCCGCCGAATCCACCATTCTGTCCGTTGACCAGATCATACGCACCGGCCGCTCCGAGATCATTGACGAACCTGCGCCAGGTGACCAGTTTTTCAGCAGGGGTCTGCAGGGCACTGATTACAGTACCTTCCCCCCAGCCCTGGAGCTGTACCGGTTTATACATAACGATCATTTCGTTGTAGGTTCCGGGAGCGACAAGAATAAGATCATTGACCCCGGCCGCATCAATGGCGGTCTGGATCGATCCCCCGGCAACGACTGTCCGGACGGTGCCGCCTGTTCGCAGGCCGATCTGGAACGTCACGCCGTTGGAAGATGTTTTGTTGTTGTCGCCGCGGGTTACAATCAGCTCACCCGTAACCGTACCGACACCTATATCACCGCTGATGGTGCCGTCGCTCCAGACGAGATTCGTCAGGGCCACGCCACCGATAGTCACGGCGCCCGGAGTGTTGCCGAAGCCGTAATCACGAACAACGGTCTTCGGCTCCACCCCGCCGATACCGTCATAAGCAGGGTTCAGCACGCTGGTGGGGCCAAGTGAAGTAATGGTAACCGAGCCGGCGGCTGTCGGCAGATATGGTCCCTGGCCGGCATCGACTGAAAATATCCGCGGAGTGGCATCCGAAAACTCACAGTCCAGCGGACTCTGATCCGATCCGGCAAAGGCTGCAATCGGGACAACCGGAGTATCGAGATAGGTGGTTGTTCCCGGCATATACTGCAGGGTGTAACAAAAGGTTGAATACTGGGGATTATAAAACCCGCCGATGATATCAGCCTCAGGATCATTCATACATGCGGTCAGCATATTGGGCGACATACCGCTGGGTTTCGGCAGGTTGGCGCTGTACGTGGAAGGGACCAGAGCGTTGTAGGCTCCGAATTCACCTGAATAGGTGCTGGTAATCATCCGGCCCGTCCAGTCGCGGATAGCGATCGGCAGAAAGGGCGGAGCAAATTTTTCGCCGATATTCGGCGAGTTGGGTTCAAATTCATTGGCCGTGTCATCCAGGATAATGCCGACGATATGCCCGGCAACGGGCACCTCGGTAAAGAGCGCGAAATCCGCAGCTGCATTGGCACCGTCACTTAAAGCCACCAGCTTACTCTCGCATCCATTCAGGTCCTGTCCGGCAAGGGGGGCCGCAACTCCTGGAAAGAGTGTGAGTTCCGCCGGCACGGTATAGGTTGCGCCCACACATTGGGGAGGCAGCAACTGGGGACTGGGGATATAGCTGTCCCCGAAGTCCACATTTTTATCCTGCGACCGCATGGTTTCATACCCGGCCGGAGGCAGAACCTCGACCACGTAACGGCCGGGTGGAATCGGGCTGATCTCGGTGATGCCGTCGGCCGGATCAATAATTCGGTCAAAGGCATATCCACCGTCGAAAACCCCGGGACGAACCTGGTTCCAGTTGCGCATGCCGTCATAACAGTCCGTCGGCGTGCCGCGGAAAACAAAGGGATCATCGGTTCCGCTGCCGGCATTGCTGCCGTACTGGCAGTTTACAGGCAACGCATCGTCCCAGCTGTCGGTCAGGGTGGTGTTGAGAAGAGCACCTTTAAAATCGGGTGCCAGAGAATCATATTCGTACAGCCTGACCTCTACCCTTGGAATACCCGGTTCCCACGGCTCTATGGCCGCCAGCTCCGGATTGTCTTCGGCCCGGGTTACCGCGTAATAGACCACCCCGGAAATTCCGCCGTTTTCGCCGTGTTCATAGGCCTTTTTTCCCCATTCAAAAACACTGGTCTGCCCCAGAAAACCCTGGAAGCCCTGGGTCAGAATCGGTCCGACCTCGGTACGATACGAAGGGGTTGTCACCAGACTGTCGGGATCAATCGGATTCCCCTGGGCCTGCGGATTCAACTGCCCTTCCCACGACCACGGATCGCCAAACGGTATGGCCCCGCCGTCATCGACGGTCACGGTCAGCCCGGTTGCCTTGAAACGGGTGAAATCAACCTCGGCAACCAGCCATGAAAAAAATGGGAAAACCTGATCAAAGGGGACAAAACCCTCGCCGTCGGTTGGGAAGGACTGGTACATGGAGCCGTCCCGCCAGCGGAGATTAACTGCCTGTTCCAGGATGCCCATTTCACCGGCGTCCCTGAACCCGTTTTCATTCTGGTCATGAAAGACCCAGTTCTCAATCCTTGTAAACCATTGAAAGACCGGCACATCGCCCAGAGTGACATTACCGGCTGCCGGAACCGTTACATTTTTAAAGGCAAAGAGAAGATCAAGATTATCATCCCATACCACCAACTGGTAGTCCCCAGGCGGTACGTTCGGAATAGCAAAACTACCGTCTCCGGCAGCGCGGGCGGCATAGACGCCCCTGCCGGTACCGGCGGCTCCCAGGTTCAGGCCAACCCACGGGGTTGTGTGCGGAAAAGGCGCGCCGGCGTGGAATACAGTATTCGGCGGCCGGGAAAGGTGCAGATTGACGACCTGGCCAGAAATCGTTGCCCCACCTGTCAGAGCCGTGGCGTCAACGTATGGTTTATTTGGACCTGCCGGAACAAAACCAATGGAAACATGGGGGCCCGGAGGTCCGAATTCTGCAAAAAACGGCGGCTCATTGGGTTTGACCCAGGCATCAATAACCCTGGTTCCTTCAATGGTTGAAGTCTGGATCCAGGTATCCGCCTGGGTATCCGGAGGAACGGCAATAATTCCGTATTTGCCCGGGGCAAGATTCTTGATGGTCAGCCTGCCGTCGGCTCCGGTGATCAACGGCTCAACTATCGGCGTTCCTGATCCGTCGGTGGCTACAATGGGAGAACCGTCGACATCAAGACAACCATACGAGCCCGTGTCCGGGTTCAGTCCATCCTGATCACAGGTCCGGATATAGGTGGTACCGAGCATGTTGCCGTAGGCATCAACCATTTGAGCACCTGCCGACATTCCGTAACGGCCGCCGGCCTCTTCCAGAACAATATTGAACCCTTCCAGACCGCGTTCGCCCGTATCCCAGGCATTATTGATCGGACTGAGGTCTTCATAGATATAGAGACTGATCTGTGCCGTCGGCAAAGGCAGGGCATTGACAAAAACGGTTGCGTTTCCATCACCGACAAGGGGAGCACCGCCGATGGAATACGTTCCTGCAGCTTTGGGCAGTACCGATACAAAATAGCGCTTGGCCGGATCCAGATTTACCGGAAAATCCGTCTCATCGCCCTGAGCCACCACCGGCATGTAGCTTGAATGAAAACGCAGCGCCAGCGGACTTGAATCGGGGTCACCGGGCACAATATGATAGGTCGCATCTTCTTCAATCACCCATCGATACTGGGCCAGGGTTCCCACGGTGCCGTCTTTGGCCACGGTCTTCACGGTTAACGATGCTCCAGCAGCGTTTTGGGCAACAGCCATTGGAAAGGCAACAACGAATGCAATCGTCATCAGGTACAAAAAGAAATTCCGAAAAATGCGCTTGAACTTACCAATATCTATTTTCAATATTTCAGTCATCATCATGCTCCCTGGTGGTAGTGTTCATTGGCCGGCTTGCCGTTCATTGTTCCGGCTGTTCATGGAAGAACTGCTCTCAATCATAACTTTAACTTCTGGTTTATCGGCAAGAATGGGCTCTATTCCGAGCAGCACCGCAAACAGATTTGAACGCAGGTAGCGGTCCATGTCCTCCAGTGTCCGCCATTCCTCAACTAAATAAAAAATATTTTCATCATTAAGATCCTGATAACTCTTTGCGCCCTGACATCCTTCTTTTTTTTCACTCGATCAAGGACCCCATGAATTGTTTGGAGTATTTCCTTTCGCTTACCCGCACGGCCTTTGATCATGACGGTAAAAAAAATCATCTGGATCCCCTTATTGTATTCAATAAATACCGAAGCACTTTGCTATGATACCTTCAAAGCATGTGCCACATTGTGAGACAAGAAGGAGATCGCCTCAAAAGGTCTGCAGGGTAGGAGATATGAGCAAGGGGGCAAGAAAAGAAAACAACCATTTCCCGGAAAAAAATGGCGATATACAACCAACAGGTGATATATCACCACCTTTACATTCAGGTCAGAGCTGCTTTACCCGGAAAGGGCAATTTGGTGGGATCACAGAAAAGGGGTGTCGCACTCCCTGAACATCTACCACAACAGGCATGCGAATCCCCAAGGGGATTACATCATTTTTATGGGCCAGGAAAGTTCATTGCTCACCTGGAAACCACCTGGACAGCCTTGTCATTCCCGCTGATCGCAAGGTCACCTCAATGCTGTCCCGACGGGCCGGCCCGGCGGCCTACACAGACACCGCCATCAGTGGGCGACAGAGCATCCTGAAGCCCTGAACAGTTTTCAGATACAACATGAAATCACAGCAAAAGCTGTTATTTCACCAGGTTACAAGAAAACAGATGACCGCAGACTCATTTTCCGCCACGGATTCAGCTATTAGGACCTGGCAATACCTAATTTTTTCATTCTGGATCGCAGTGTGCTTCTGTCGAGTTGCAGAATTTCCGCCGCACTATTTTTACCGCTAACCTTCCAATTTGTTTCCTCGAGCACCTGGATAATGTAATCTCGCTCCATTTCCTGCAGGGATTTAAAGGCCACATCCTCTTGCCACTGCGGTGCCCTTAACTCATCCGCCAGCAGCAGCTTCGGACCGGCTGAATTGATCACTGCCCGTTCAATAACATTTTCCAGTTCCCTGATGTTGCCGGGCCAGGAATACTGCTGCAGGTGTTCCATGATCCGTGCTGGAACAGTGGTAATAGTTTTTCCCTGCTTACGGGCAAACCTGTCCATAAAAAAAGCCGCCAACTGGGGGATATCTTCAAGGCGATCTCTCAAGGGCGGGGCAGTTATGGGAAAGACATTGAGTCGGTACCAGAGGTCCTTACGAAACACATCATTACGGACATCCTGTTCCAGGTCGCGGTTGGTGGCGGCAATAATCCGAACATCGACCTTGATCGTCCGGGAGCTGCCAACCCGCTCGAATTCACCGTCCTGAAGAACCCGTAAAAGTTTCACCTGAATCTCCGGCGGCAGCTCCCCTATCTCATCAAGAAAAATAGTTGCCCTGTCAGCGACCTCAAATCGCCCTATCCGCCGGGCATGAGCGCCGGTAAAGGCCCCTCGCTCATGACCAAACAATTCACTTTCAATGAGGTCTGCGGGCAGGGCGGCACAGTTCACCTTTATCAACGGCCGTTTTTTGCGTCGACTGTTCTTGTGGATTGCCCTGGCAATCAGCTCCTTGCCGGTTCCCGTTTCCCCAAGGACGAGTACCGTGGTGTCGGTGGACGCAATCTGCTCAATTTTAAACAAGACATACTTCAGGGCATTACTGCTGCCGATGATATTTCCATGATTACAGACCAGCTGGATCTCTTCACGGAGACAGGCACTCTCCGCCTCAAGCTGTTCTTTATAGCGCCCGATTGCAATGAGAGCCGCCCGGAGCTCGTCTTCAGTTTTCTTCCGATCGGTGATATCCCGGTTGCTGGACCGAAAGCCCAGCACCTGCTTTTTATCGTTGATCACCGGCTGGCAGGCATGCTCAATCCAGCGTACCTCACCATCCGGCCTGACGATCCGAAACTGAATCTCACGCAAGCCGAGCTCCTGAATACTGTCATAAAAATGCGTATCCCACAGCTTTCGGTCTTCTGCAACAATGATATCTCGAAACAGCATCGGATTTTCAATAAATGCTTCTGCGGCATAGCCGCTGATACGCTCGCACGAAGGGGATACGTAGCGAAACGTCCCGTCAAGATTGGTCCAGGCCTCCCAGTCATAGGTGAAATCGGCCACAGTACGATACATGCATTCGAGTTCAGACAGCCTCGCTTCCGACTGCTTACGATCACTGATATCACGAATCAAACCGAGGAAGCCGATCTTGTTGCCCTCGTCATCCTTGACCACCGAGCCCACGGTTTCAGAAGGAAAAATCGTCCCGTCCTTCCGCCGGTATTCGACCTCGTAAGGCCGCAGCTCTTCTCCAACGCTGAGATTATATCTTATGCGTCCCTGTTCTTCGAAGGCCTCCCTGGATACATAAAAAGCTTCAGTGGTCCGACCGATCAGTTCCTCCTCACTATAGCCGGAGATATTTTCCAGGGCCGGATTGATCATCACAATCTTTCGCTGCAGATCCACAAACACGGCACCATCTGGAATGGCGTTAAAAATACAATCAAAACAGGCGGCAATACTTGTACATTCAGACATCTCCTGTAAAAATGCGCCTATTCGCGCTCCGGTCTCTTTGGCGATTCTTTTTCCGTTCATTGCACCAGCCTGTTTTTTGTTTCACACACATTAAAAACCGTTATTCGAACGATCAATCCAGCACCCCGTATTTAAAGAGTATATTAACGCCAGGAGTGATCAACAGAAATAAAAAAAAGCCATTAAAATCAAACAAAAAAAGTTTGATTTCAATGGCTGGATCATGGCAGGCAAAAGGAGAAGAAAAGGCTTATTTTCCCCCGCAGGCCGACGCTACTCCACCCGGATCGGGTCATGCCGTTTCAGCACTTCCCTGATCTCCGCTTCAATCACCTTGGGGACAATCACTTTCACCGTCTTGCGCTCTTTATCAGCAAAGATTTCTTCTGCAGGCAACCCTATATTGATCAGATCATCAACAACATTTTGCAGCGTATCGGCAGCCTCGTAGGTTGCGGTCAATGTCTCCGCCACCTTCTTT
>DRKH01000157.1 GCA_011051825.1 Desulfobulbus sp. | reverse complement strand
TATAGGCGGAAAGCAGATCAAAGACCTCGGATTCACTCTCATAGTGCTCCTCGTCGATTCGGGCCAGAACCTCCTCTTTCAAGAGGTCGTAGCGATCACCCCGCTCCATCTTATCGGCCGTTGTAACAACCTCTTCCATACCGGAGGCGGCAGCTTCCTCAACCTTGGCCTGCAACTCTTCATTGATCTCCGGAGGCGTAACCGTACGTTTGGTCTTGCCGATTTCCGCCCGCAGTTCATTCTGCAGGGTAATGAGCGGCTGAATGCCCTTGTGGGCAAAGAAGATGGCCTCAAGAATGACATCCTCGGCCAGTTCGCCGGTTCGTCCTTCCACCATGACCACGGCCTTCTCGGTGCCGGCAACCACCAGATTCATGGCTGACTTTTCCAGCTGACTTTTGGTCGGATTGAGCACGTACTCACCATCGACATAACCGACTCTGGCAGCGGCAATCGGCCCCTGCCAGGGGATATCGGAAATGGCAAGGGCAGTCGAAGCCCCGTTCATGGCCAGGATATCCGGATCAATTTCCTGATCAGCTGAAAATACGGTTATAATAACCTGGGTTTCACTCATATAGCCCTTGGGAAAAAGCGGCCTGAGCGGCCTGTCGATCAAACGACAGGTCAACACCTCTTTTTCACTGGGCCGACCGATTTCACGGCGGAAATAGCTGCCCGGAATACGACCGGCCGCATACATCCGCTCCTGGTATTCAATGGTCAGTGGCAGGAACCCCATGTTTTTGCTCTTTTTCTCGGCGACGGCGGTGACAAGCACCATGGTATCACCGCTGGTAACAACGACTGAGCCACTGGTCTGCTTGGCCATCTTACCCGTCTCGAAGGCCATGGTGCGGCCGCCGATATCGGTCTCAACTTTCTTATACATACATACTCCTGTTCCGGCCTCTGCCGGACGATGAAGGATGAAAAATACAACTTACCCGCAATCGATACAATACCAATGGATACAAAAAAAGTGCGGGGATGTATTCATCCTTTATTTACGAATACCGAGCTCTTGAATTAAACTTCGATATTTAGTGATATCTTTTTTCTGCAGATATTTGAGCAGACTTCGACGCTGACCAACCAGTTTCAACAGACCACGCCGGGAATGATGATCTTTGGAATGCTGTTTAAAATGGTCGGTCAGATACTGAATCCGATCAGTCAGCAGGGCAACCTGTACCTCACAGGAACCGGTATCCGTGTCATGGGTCTTGTACTTCTCAATAATCTCTTTTGTTTTTTCCGTTGTCTGTGCCACAATGCACCTCCGTTTCTTTGTCCTTCTGCTAGCAGGGAAGCCTAACCCGTATTGCTCTACTTAAACAAGCGGGTTAAAAAAAGCCCTCAGCCTCCACTGAAGTCTGGATTTATCTGTTCCATATATCCGAACCGGAGGGTCGGGTCGGGGAACAGGGTAAGTCTTTATCAGGTTTCAGGGGTCAGGTTTCAGGTGTCAGTTACCCGTTGCCTGTTGTCATCATTCCTGAAACAATCGCTGCCCTCGTCATCACTGCAAAGGAGGGCCTGGTCAATCTGCATCATTTTTCCAAGCAGCTGCTCCAGCCCGTTATCGCCGTCTAAAACGTCTCCGGCCAGGCTCTGCTCTACTGTAAAGTTGCCGCTGCCTGTTCGCCGCAGTCCGTGCAGGTACGCACCGCAGCCAAGCTTTCTGCCGATGTCCGCCGCCAGCACCCGGATATAGGTTCCCCGGCTGCAGACGATCTCACAATCTATCCGCCTGGCCTGCTGATCATACCCGATACAGGCTATTCTGTAAATTTCAACAGGCTTGGCTTCTTTCTGAATCATCACCCCTTTTCTGGCATAATAATACAGCGGTTTTCCTTTGTGCTTGGCCGCCGAATAGGGCGGCGGTGCCTGCATCTGCGGACCGGAAAACTCCTGAAGACAGGACTCGATATCGTCCCGGTTCAACAACGGGACCTGCATTTTCCGGGTAACTGCGCCCTCCGGATCCTGGGTCTCAGTTTCAATCCCGAGCTGAATGCAGGCACGATAGGTTTTGCGGCCACTCATGAATCGGTCGATATGTTTGGTCGCCCCCCTGCCGGCACAGACAATCAACAGCCCGCTGGCAAAGGGATCAAGGGTGCCGGCATGGCCGACCTTTTTCACACTCAACAGGCGACGAATCTTGCGGACAATCCCAAAGGAGGAAATCCCCGGCGGCTTATCTATCAGAACAACACCGGCGGTAAACGGCTGTCCGTCTACCATAACAGGTTCCCACTTTGCCATATTCTTAACAGTCCAACTGCTCAATGAGGACCGGCAACAACTGTTCCCGTACCTGATCAAGGCTCAGTCCACTGCTGCGAAAACCACTGGCCCGAACATGACCGCCGCCGCCAAACCGTACCGCAACCCTTGAGACATCACAACAGCCTCTGGATCGCAGACTAACCGAGACAGCCCCCTGCCCTTCCTTCAAAAAAACAGCAACCCGTACGGTTTTAACCGCCCGCGGCAGATTGATAAAATTTTCCGTATCCTCAAGAGTAGTACCGGTCTGTTCCAGCATTTCAGCGGTGACGGAAATAACGGCAACCTGCTCATCGGCAAACATGGTCAGCGTCGTCAAGACCAGTTGCATAAGCCGCAAACGGCCAAGCGGGTAACAGTCGTACAACTTCTCGTTAATCATTCCCGGCCGGGCACCACGTTCAACCAGATCGGCCGCAACCCGGTGGGTATGGCTGGTGGTTGACGCATAACGAAAAGAGCCGGTATCAGTGGCAATGGCTGTGTACAGACAGGTTGCCGCTGAAGTGGACAACTCCTGCCCCAGGGCCCGGGCCAGATCACAGATCATCTCGCCGGTTGAGGAACGGTGGGGCTCGACCCAGCTCAGATCACCGAACCCGTTATTGCCCTTGTGATGATCAATGACAACAAAAGGGTGAATCTTGCGCAGCAGCGGTCCGCTCTTTCCCAGCCGTTCCTTATCACCACAGTCCAGAGCAATGACAAGAACCTTCTGCCCTGCCGCCCCAACAAAGTGCTCCAGTGACTCTATCGTGGTCTCTGTCTGCTCGATCCCCGGTAGAAACCCGTACAGATGCGGAGCCTCTTCCTCCAGATAGCAGAACGCCCGTTTCCCCATGCCCTGCAGGATATCGGCCAGACCAAAAAGCGAACCCAGGGCGTCACCGTCCGGTTTGACATGGGTAACAAGGACCACCTGTCCGGCCCCCTGTATCAGGCCAACCAGCTCCTCAATCCCGGCCATCATCCTTTCGGCGTTCCCGGTCTATTTCCAGAAAGAGTTCGTCAATTCGATGCACTTCCTCATTGACTCGGTCATAATAAAAGGCCAGATCCGGGGTGTAGCGCAGGTTGATGGCCTTGGCCAGACGACTGCGAAAAAAACCGCGCGCCTTTTTCAGGGCATGAAGGGCTTTTTTCGCATCGCCGCCGACCGGAAGAACAAAGTAGACCTTTGCCTGTTTCAGGTCCGGTGCAACCACGACATGGGAAAAACTGACATCAACAAGACGTGGATCCGCCACCTCACGCAGCAGCAGAACAGACAACTCGTTCTTTATGGCTTCAGCTACTCTCTTGGGCCGGGAAGACTGAGGCTTGCCCAGTCCCGGCAGGGTAAAATCAAATTCCATTATAGCGGCGGATCCTTGCTCCAGCACTCGTAACTAAAAATAAAGACTCCGGGCGGTAACTATTCCGGCTTCTGTCCTCTGCCTTCTGTCCTCTGTTACACCTTCTGTCCCCTGTTACAGATAAACCATCATTCCCGGAGGACACAACAGATAGCGCAGACTTCGAAGTATGAAAACAGCGTACGAGCCCCGGGTAGAGATCGCCCGCGTAGCCGACTTCTACTGCTTTGATATTAAAGCATGTTTTACAAATAACAACCGCCAAAGGCAGCTGACTTTAAACTCAGAACCCGTAACTCGAAACTCGGAACCAGCTGTTTTCAGATAAACGTCCCGGGGTACGATGCCTGCATTAAAGGGTTGCGGCGACCTCATCCATGACAAAGGCCTCAAGGGTGTCTCCAACCTTGATGTCATTGAAATTCTCGACCCCAATACCACACTCATAGCCGGTGAGGACCTCTTTGACATCATCTTTAAACCGCTTGAGCGAACTGATGACACCGGTATACACCACCACCCCGTCGCGCAGGACCCGAACCCCGGCATTGCGTTCAATCTTGCCGTCGACAACCGCACAACCGGCGATGGTCCCGACCTTGGGCACATGAAAGGTCTCGCGTACTTCAGCCGTACCGATAACCCGCTCCTCAAAGTTGGGGGCAAGCATACCGACCATGGCCTTTTCAATATCTTCCAGGGCATGATAGATAACATCATAGGAACGGATATCAACCCCTTCACGCTCGGCAAGATCCTTGACCTTGACCGAAGGGCGTACATTAAAACCAATGATAACCGCATCCGATGCCGCTGCCAGATGGATGTCGTTTTCGGTGATCGAGCCGGTTCCCTCATGGAGGCATTTGACCCGGATCACATCGGTCGACAGCTTCTCTGCCGCCTGACCAAAGGCCTGCAATGTTCCCTGAACATCGGCCCGCAGAATCACCCGAAGCTCCTGAACCTCCTGCTCGGCCATCTTTTCAAACAGATTGTCCAGAGAGACCTTGGAAGCGGAGGCCAGTTCACTCTCACGGGCCTTCAACTGACGGGAGGCGGAGACGGACTTGGCCATCTTTTCATCGGTCACCACGACAAACTCATCACCGGCCTGCGGTACCCCGGAGATACCCTGAACTTCAACCGGAATAGCCGGACCGGCCTCTTTGACCCGTTCCCCGCGTTCGTTGGTCAACATGCGAACCTTGCCGCTGAACCTGCCGGCTACAAAGTTATCGCCCGGACGCAAGGTCCCCTCCTGAACCAGGACAGTAGCCACCGGGCCGCGCCCCTTGTGCAGCTGCGCTTCAATGACCGTTCCCCTGGCCTTGCGGCGAGGATCTGCTTTCAGCTCAAGGACCTCGGCCTGCAGCTGGATGTTTTCCAGCAATGCGTCAATACCGACCCCTTTTTTTGCCGAAGTTTCACAGAAGATGGTCTCTCCACCCCAGTCTTCCGGCAGCAGTCCGAACTCTCCCAGCTCCCGTTTAACCCGTTCCGGGTCGGCATTATCCTTATCTATCTTGTTGACCGCAACCACAATGGGTACTTCTGCGGCCTGGGAGTGGGCAATGGCCTCTTTGGTCTGGTCCATGACCCCGTCATCAGCGGCAACGACCAGAACCACGATATCAGTCACCTTGGCTCCCCGCGACCGCATCTCGGTAAAGGCGGCATGACCGGGAGTATCAACAAAGGTCAGGTCTCCGGAAGGGGCCTGGACATGATAGGCACCAATATGCTGGGTAATACCGCCGGCCTCACCTTCAGCCACATCGGTCTTCCGGATGGCGTCAAGGATGGAGGTCTTGCCGTGATCGACATGACCCATGACCGTTACCACCGGCGGACGCGGCAGGGCCTCACCAGCTTGTTCGTCTTCCAGCACCTGCAATGCCTCAATTTCAAGCTCATCGGTCATGGCCTGCTCTACCTCATAACCGAAGTCCGAGGCGACCAGAATAGCGGTTTCCACATCAAGGGCCTGATTAACCGTGGCCATAACGCCAAGCCCCATGAGTTTGGCAATGACCTCACCGGCCTTGACCCCCATCCGCTTGGCAAGCTCACCAAGGCTGATGGTTTCCACTACCTTGATCCGCTTCTTGATCGCCTTCATCTCGGCTGCCGGTGGCTGAGCGGTCGCCTCTTTCCGGGACCGATCTTTCTTCTTTCTGCCCCGGCGGGGACGCATGAACTCGACATCACCGCCCCTGGAGAAGTCTATCCTGCGGCGTCCTTTCTTTCCGCCTCTGGCGACTTTTTTGTTTCTATCCGACTCGTTATTCTGGATAGCAACGACCCGCTTTCCTTTTTTCTTTCCCTTGGCAGGACCACGGTCGTCAGCCATTCCGGCTGGAGGGGCCATCTGCCCGGGTCCGCCGGGTTTGGGTCGCGCCGGCCTTCTCGGCGGTCTGGTTTTCTTTTCCGGAATCTGGATTTTTACCTGACCAACTACTTTGGCCAGACTTTTCGGTCGCTTCGGCTCTTCAGGTTTTTTCACCTTTTCAACCGTTTCAACGGCGGCCTCCGGCTCCTCAGCCCCGGGCTCTGCCGGTGCAGACGACAACTCCTCAACCTCGGCGGCACCATCCTCGGGCTCCTCGGCAACAACCGGTTCCACCTCTTCGGCCGAAACCTCGGTCTCGGTCGACTCGACCGGGGCCGGATGTTCAACCGTTTCTTCCGGTTGGGGAGGTTGCACGGCTTCGACTTCCTGTTCAAGAATCTCAGGCTCGACGGTTTCCTCAAGTTTTTTGGCTGCTGCTTCCTTCTGGGCCTTGGAACGACGACGCACAACCGTGGTCGCCTTTTTCCTGGTGGCTGCAGAGCGTTTCTTTATATGGATATGTTCATCCGTAACTTCAACTTTGCCCTGCCCCAGAACCCTGCGGCGAATATCCGCAGCCATATCCTCATCCACTGTTGAGCTATGACCTTTTATCGGATATCCCATCGCTATCAGCTTGTCAGCCAGTTCCTTGCTTTTAAGCCCGGCTTCCTTAGCCAGCTCATAAATACGGACCCTGCTCATTCAACACTCCTGTCCTAAACCGTCAACCCTGCAGGCGAAATGCCCTTTTCAGGATTTTTTTATTTTTCTGCAACCTCTTCCAACACATCATTGACCGGCAGCAATACACCGCCCTGCCCATACCTTTTTCGCTCTCGACAAGTATTCCCTGCCTGTAGACCAACCGCTGCAACTCCTTTTGCGGACGCCTGGACCCGCAACCTCTACAGGTCCGCAGGGGCACATGTCCCCGTTTCATCAGGACTCGTCAATAGTATTCTCAGCAGAGTCCGAACTTCCCTGCACATCATCGCCGGCCTCGACATCTTCAGGAGATGCATCAACAGGCGCCTCTGCATTCTCAGCAACACTGCCGTTTTCTTCGGTTTCACCCGACGCGACAGGCTCTGCCGGTGCATCTGCAGGCGCTTCTGCAACCTCTGCTTCTCCGGCCTCAACTTGTGCAGCCCCTGTTTCCGGCTCATCCGGCTCATCCACCTCATCCGGCTCCACCGGAGGAATCGATGCGGCAAGGCCCTTGATCAGCTCGGCCTGCTCTTCGCCGATACGGCCGGCAGCGGCGATATCAGCCGCATCCATACCGGCAAGCACGGCAGCAGAAGAAATTCCGGCCGCAAACAGCCGATCCGCCAGGCCCTCGTCAACACCCTCGATGGCAATAAGATTTCGGTACCCTTTATCCTCAAGATTAGCGTACCGCTGTTCACTCTTGACGTCGATACGCCAACTCATCAACCGCGAGGCCAGGCGTACATTCTGGCCTTGACGACCGATGGCAAGGGAGAGCTGATCATCGGGAACCACCACCAGCAACAGCTTGTTTTCCTCATCAACAATCACCATGGACACTTCAGCCGGGGCCAGGGCGTTATAGACATATTTAGCCGGATCAGGACTCCAGGGTACGATATCAATTCGTTCACCCTGCAGCTCCTGAACCACGTTCTGGACCCGGGATCCCTTGAGGCCGACACAGGCGCCTACCGGATCGACATCCGACTCAATGGAGGAAACCGCAATCTTTGCCCGGAAGCCGGGCTCACGGCTGCATCCCATAATCTTGACAATCCCTTCGGCAATCTCCGGGACTTCCATCTCAAAAAGCTTGATCAGAAACTCATTACTGGTCCGACTGAGCACCAACTGCGCATCCCGGCTGTCCTGACGAACCTCCTGCAGATAGGCACGGATGCGGTCACCCTGCTTAAAAGAACGTTTGGGAATCTGTCCGTCCCGGGGCAGAACAGCATCGGTACGGCCCAGATTAATAATCATGTTTCCACGCTCAAAACGCTGAACAATACCATTGACGATTGAACCCTCACGATCACGAAACATCTCATATATAACTTCGCGCTCGGCGTCACGCATCCGATGGATAATGACCTGTTTGGCCGACTGGGCCGCTATCCGGCCAAGATCAGCGATATTGTCGAGTTTCTCGCCAAGATCGTCTTCAAGTTCAATCTCCGGGTCCAGTTTCCTGGCATCCTCCAGGCCGATCTCGGTTTCCTCGTCAAAGACCTCTTCCACCACCGTGCGATACTGGAAGACCTCGATCTCGCCGAGTTCCTCATTGAACTGCACTTCTATATCACGCCGACTGCCGTATTTTTTTCTGACCGCTGAACGGACAGCTTCTTCAATGGCATCGATCAACAGTGTTTTATCGATCCCCTTGTCCCGGCATATCTGATCGAGAATTCTTTTTAAATTTTCCGTTCCCACCATGGTTTTACCCCAGCTCTTCCGGTCGATATCCTGCCGCACGTACCGGACTCGCTTTTTCAGTTAATTCCGTTCTGCCCTTCTTACTCGTCACTTTTCAAGGCATCCTCAAGTCAGCTGCAGAGCCTCTTCATTCATCTGTTCATGTTCAGCATAAGGACATGCTGAGAACTGTTCGGTTACGTTACGCCCGATGAACCGTTACAAAACATGTCAAACAGAGATGATCGTACCTGGTCACAGGATTTGTAACTATGTGTTTTCATCTACCTTAAACCTGTAAGTGTTCAGGGGTGCCGTAGATTCGTGCAGACGCGACCGTGCGAAGATGCGGTGCCCCTGAACACTTACAGATGATCTAATCAAGGACCAGCCTGGCTCTGGAAATACCGGCCAGAGGAAAATGATGCGGCTGCCCGTCAATAGTGAGCACGACATCCTCCTGCTCCACCCCTTTCAGAGTGCCGATAAAGACCCGCTGGTCGCCAATTTTCTCCAGCATTTTTATCCTGGCCCTGCGTCCGGCAAAACGGATGAAATCATCCTTTTTCTTAAGCGGCCGTTCAAGACCCGGAGAGGAGACTTCAAGATGATAGGCCTGCTCAATGGGGTCTTCGACCTCCAGATAGCGGCTGACCTCACGACTGACTGCAGTGCAGTCCTCCAGGGTTACCCCGCCCTGCCGGTCTATAAACAGACGCAACACCCAGCCATGGCCTTCCCGGCGAAACTGGATTTCGACCAGTTCGATGTTCATTTCAGCCAGCAGCGGAGCAATAAACCCCTCCACATGCTCTATGATATTCACGGCTTGATCACTCACAATAACTCCGGAACCTTTACTCCACGCCGCATTTCAACCTGACACGCAACCGTTTCCGACCCGGCAATTCCTGCCGGCTCCCTCTGCAAAAAGGCAATAAAAAAAGCGGGCAGAGCCCACTTTCTCGTACATCATTTCCCAAACGATGTATGGCCGATTCAATTCGTCGGTACAAAAAAAAGACGAATGACGTGCTGAGAGAATGCCCATTGGAGCGGGCAACGGGGATCGAACCCGCGACCCCAAGCTTGGGAAGCTTGTGCTCTGCCAACTGAGCTACACCCGCCCATCAACACATAAAAACAGCTAAATATACTCAGATGAAGTTTCTTTGTCAAGAAAACAAGCGCACAGCAGTGCAGTAAAAACAGGAAAACAACCCCTTTTACCGATTTTACCGCGGGGAGGCTCCTGCCTTGTCAGACACCAAGATACACAAAAATACACCGAAAACAGGATGAGATGAAGCATAGCTGAACAACACTGCACACAGGTTTACAGGCTGCGGAAGCCGGGTACCTGTTCGGTAATCAGTTGAACAGGTACCCGGTTCGACCTGAGCCGATCGGATCAGCAGCCTTCAATAATTTTTTTCACCTGCAGCTTATCGCCTACCTTAACCGCACTCTTTTTAATATCCGATCTCCTGCATTTCAGGGTTACTTTTCCATTTTCAAGCTCCCTGACCTCACATTTATAGGCATAGGCGGCAAAAGAAAATGCGGCCGTCAAAAACAGGGTTATGATAATAATAAATACGTTCTTTCCCATGGTGCCGCTCCTTATTTTTTTATCGGTTCCACCTTAACCTTACTCTTCACCTTTACCCCGTTACGGGTTAACTGTTTCTCGTTACATTGCATGATGATCTCTTTTTTCGTCACGGCAACGACTTCACATTCAAACGCAAAAACCGATTTGAATGGAGCCGCGACAAATGCAAGGGCCAATAAAAATGCCGGTAACTTCTTGTTCATTGCGGTTCTCCTTAGCGGGCCGAAAAATGGAATTAAAATAAATTCGCCCACCGGGTAAATGAAAGAGGGAAAACAGGCGGTACCTGAGACATCTGCCCAAAAAGCACTCCGCCACAACCTTTCTCGTGGATATAATTATTGTATAAAACTGAAATTTGGAAGTCAATGGCTTTTCAAAACAAGTGGGCAGGGGTACTGTAGATTCGTGCAGACGCGAATGGCCGCAGGTAGGCACAGCAAAGCGGAGACTCCGTGCAGTGCCCATGATCACTTACGCTCTCTGCTTCTGTTTTTTATTGCCGCTGCAAAAATGCCGGGTATAGTATGTCATCATGGAACAGATTCTCCCCTTTCTCCTCTTTCTCGGGGCCGGACTCCTGCTTAAGCGGCTGCCTGTTTTCCCGGCAGACACCGATCGCAGTCTCAACCTCTACGTAATCTACATCGCCCTGCCGGCGTTGATCCTGCTCCAGGTACCGGCTCTGAAATTTTCCTCGCAGATGCTGGTCACGGTGATCATGCCCTGGGCAACCCTGCTCGTTTCCGGGCTGCTCACCCTGCTGCTCTGCAGACTGATGCACTGGTCGCGGGAAATCACCGGTGCCCTGCTCCTGGTCGTTCCCCTGGGCAACACCTCTTTTCTCGGCATTCCCATGGTCGAACAGTTTTTCGGCTCCCATGCCGTCAGTTATGCCATTCTCTACGATCAGCTGGGTTCTTTTCTGGCCCTGTCGAGCTATGGCACCCTTATCCTGGCCATCTACGGCAAGGGTGAGCATAGCAGACCGGTTCAGATTCTGATCAAGGTCATAACCTTCCCGCCGTTTATTGCCCTGCTGGCGGCCCTTTTCCTACCTATGGATGCCCTACTGCAGACATTGAAGCCCATGCTGAGCATGGCCGCAGGCTCACTTGTTCCGGTCGTCCTGGTGGCCATAGGATTCCAGATGCGCCTGCTGCTGCCCGCCAATGAACTCGGGCCCTTTGCCCTTGGCCTGTTGATTCGCCTGCTGATTACCCCGGGACTGTTTATCCTTGCCTGCAAATTTTTCGGCCTCAGCGGCGAGGCGGTCCAGGTTTCTTTATTTGAAACAGCCATGCCGCCGATGGTGACCGCCGGGGCCCTGGCCTCCATAGCCGGGTTAAAGCCGGGCCTGACCTCGGCCATGGTCGGCTTCGGGATTCTCTTTTCCTTCCTTACCCTGCCCCTTATCTTCGGGTGGATTCAATAGTGGGGACACCATGCCGACCCAAAAGCAACCGACCCTCGTTCTGACTGTCCGCCCCGGATTCATGCTCCGCCTTGCCCCCCTGCTGCAACGCGGATTTCTCATACCCGTTCCTGGACCGATTACGGTTTATGGCCTTCTTCTGAAGCTGCCCGGTTTTGACCGCCAATATATCACCAGCCGAGTCGAAACCATTTTCATCAACGGCTGCGCCGCCGATTCACTGGAGACGACACTCCCGGCCGGCAGTACGGTTGCCCTGTCGGCCGCCATGCCCGGCCTGGCCGGGGCCATTTTCCGCAAAGGCGGCCTCCACGCCGCCCTGCGCAGCAAACCTGCCCGCCGCCCGGTTCCACTACCGGCGGCAGACAGTTGTATGACCGTAAAACTGTTCAACATAATCGCCACTGACACCGTTGAGGAGCTCCTCACCCGGGGTATCCTTATGAACGGGGATGTCCTTGCCCGTTTTTTTCACCGGCAGCAGGAACGGCTGCAGAGCCTGCTTGTCGATATCCGGCACGATACAAACTCCCTGAGCCTGAAAGATGCCCGCCTGCTTGCCGAGGCGGACGATACACTTCTGCTCAAAGCAATCGAGGCCCACGAGCATCCATAAAAGCGGGAAATTCATCCCAAAAAATCGTTTTACCCTATACCGCCCTTCGGCTATGGAGTATACTGCAGCCATGGACGTGATAACCACCCATATAAATGCCGATTTTGACGGCCTTGCCTCCATGATTGCGGCCAAAAAACTCTACCCCGAGGCCGAACTCGTCTTTGCCGGTTCCCAGGAAAAAAATCTCCGTGATTTCCTGGCCCAGGAATTCTCCAACATCTATGAATTTAAGAAAATAAAGCATATCGATCTGGCCGCAGTTACCCGCCTGATCGTGGTCGACACCCGCCACCCGGGACGACTTGGCCCCCTGCAGGAATGTTTACAGAATCCGAATATTGAGTTGCACCTCTATGACCATCACCCGGATACACCCAATGACATGAAGGGAACCCTGGAGAAAATCGAACCGGTGGGTTCAACCACCTCTATCTTCACCCAGCTGTTCCGGGAACGAAACATCGGATTGACACCGGACGAAGCGACCCTGATGGCCCTGGGTATCTATGAGGACACCGGCTTTTTCCTCCACTCCACCACCACCCCGACAGACCTGAAATCCGCAGCCTGGCTGCTTGAGCAGCAGGCCAACCTCGACGTGGTCACCCAGTTCATTTCTCTGGACCTGACAGCGAGCCAGATCGCTCTGCTCGGCGAGTTGCATAAAAATGCCTCCACCTACACCATCCAGTCCATCGACGTGGTCATTGCCAAACTGACCCTGCCTGAATACGTGGACAGTTTTGCCGTCCTCATCCGGCGGCTCATGGTCATGGAGAACATCAATGTCCTCTTCGGGCTGATCTGCATGGGAGAACGAACCTATCTGATTGCCCGCAGCCGGATCCCGG
>DRKH01000156.1 GCA_011051825.1 Desulfobulbus sp. | reverse complement strand
CACTGGCTGCCGGGCGCCATGGTCGCCCCGACCCCGGTTTCCGCTCTTCTGCATGCGGTTGCCGTGGTCAAGGTTGGTGTGTTCTGTACCACCCGGGTCATGCTGTATGTCTTCGGGGTCAACACCATGAACATGCTTAACCTGGGTATTCCCACGGCCTACTTTGTCAGCTTTACCATCCTGATGGCCTCGGTTATTGCCCTGTCCAAGGACAACCTCAAGGCCCGGCTTGCCTATTCCACGGTCAGCCAGCTGTCCTATATCATCCTTGGTGTCGCCCTGCTCACGCCCCATGCCATAAACGGCGGCCTGATCCATATCGTCAATCACGGCTTCTCAAAGATCACCCTCTTTTTCTGTGCCGGTGCCATCTTTATCGCCACCCATAAAAAGAACATCTCGGAAATGAGCGGCCTGGGCCGGTCGATGCCCTTTACCTTCGGCGCCTTTGCCGTTGCCTCGCTCTCCATGATCGGCGCTCCGCCGGTGGCTGGATTTGTGACCAAGTGGTACCTGCTGGTCGGCTCCATGGAGGCACATCAGATCGGTATTCTGCTGGTTCTCATAACCTCCACCGTCCTCAATGTCGGGTATTTCGCGCCGGTAACCTATAAGGCATTTTTTGGCAAACGGCCTGAAGGTGAGGTGGAGACCGGGATTCAGGAGGCCCCGCTTTCCATGCTGATCCCGATTCTGATCGCGGTGACGGTGTCGGTTGTTATCGGTATCTATCCTAACTTTATGATGCAATTCGTTGAAATGGTGACAGGATGATTAGACTCATAGATTACCTGCGGGAGCGGATCAAGACCGTTATATCGGCGTGCTATATTCTGCTCGCACTCATTGTAGCCTTTGCCGCCATGGTGGATAGAAGCCATGCCCATACAAGTGTGGAACGGAGCATTCCGTTTTTCTGGTCCGTGTTCGGATTTGTCGCCGCTGCGGTTATTATTGGTATCGCCTACTGGTACGGGCGTTCGGGTATTCAGGCCAGAACCAACTATTACGATTGCCCGCTGAAGGATGATTGTACTTCTTCGGATTCTTGAATGTAATCCGTCTCCAAGTAGAGGATAACGAGGAATAAAAGCATGTCAGCCCACTTTATTCATCCCGCACTGATTATGATCATCGGTGCCCTGTTGGTTCCCTTTGTCCGGGGCCCGCTGCGCAAGCCGTTTCTGTTTATTGTGCCCCTGTTGGCTCTTGGAGCCGTGGTCTCCAACTCCTTCCTGAGCGGCGAATTTGGTGCCTACCAGTTTATGGACTGGCATCTTGTTTTCGGCCGGATCGACAAACTGACCACGGTCTTTGCCTACATCATGGGCGTGATGGCCGTTATCGGCACCCTGTACGGGCTCCATGTGGACAATGCCGGTGAGCATATGGCGGCCTGGCTCTATGTGGCCGGTTCACTGGGCACAATCTACTCCGGAGATTATCTGACTGTCTTCCTGTTCTGGGAAATGATGGCCTTTGCCTCGGTTTTCCTGATCTGGGCCAGGAGACGTCCGCAGTCCCTTGCCGTCGGCTACCGTTATATTCTTATCCATACCATCGGCGGGGTTGTCCTGCTGGCCGGAATCATGTTGCGTTACCAGGCCGTGGGTGATATTGCCTTCAACCTGCTCGATGTCAAGAATCCCGAACTCTACACCTGGCTGATTATGGCCGGCTTTGCCCTGAATGCTGCGGTGGTACCGCTCCATTCCTGGCTGCCGGATGCATACACCGAGGCCTCGTTCAACGGTGCGGTGTTCATGTGTGCCTTTACCACCAAAACCGCTGTCTACACTCTGGCCCGTTCATGTGCGGGAATGGATATCCTTGTCCTGCTCGGCGTAATCATGGCCCTCTACGGCGTGATCTACGCGGTGATGGAAAACGACATCCGCAAACTGCTGGCCTGGTCGATTGTCTCCCAGGTCGGCTACATGGTGGCCGGGGTCGGTATCGGCACCGAAATGGCCATTAACGGGGCCTGTGCCCATGCCGTTGCCCATATCCTCTATAAGAGTCTGCTGTTCATGGGCACCGGATCGGTCCTCTACATGACCGGCAAAACCAAGTTCACCGAGCTGGGCGGACTCTATAAAAAGATGCCCGGCACCTTTTTCTTTACCATGGTCGGGTGTCTCTCCATCTCGGCCGCCCCGTTTTTTGCAGCCTACATCTCAAAATCCATGATCATAACCGCCGGGTTCGAGAGCCATCTCAACTGGGCCTCCTGGCTGTTGATGTTCGGGGCTACCGGTACCTTCATGTATAACGGACTCAAGCTTCCCTATTTCCTCTTCTTCGGCAAGAACAACTGCAGCCCGGAGACCTGGGAAAAGGCCAAGGATCCGACCTGGAACATGATGACGGCCATGGCACTGGGCGCCGCCTTCTGTATCATGGTCGGTTCAGCACCGGGCTTCCTGTATGGTCTGCTGCCATACCCGGTTGAATATAATCCCTTTACTCTGTATCACCTTTCCGAAACTCTGCAGCTTATGGGCTTTGCGACCCTGGCCTTCTTTCTGCTCAAGAAATACCTGCAGCCGGTCGACCGAATCTGTCTGGATATGGACTGGTTCTATCGCATGGCCGGGCGCCTGTTCCTGTGGCTGGCAAAGAATCCCCTCCAGTGGTTCGATACCGCCTGGGGCGAGGCCTACCGGGTCGTCGGTCTGGGAACGCTCATGACGACCGCTAAGTTCTGGAGCTGGTTTGACTGGAACGCCATAGACGGTGTAGTTGACGGCATCGCCCGATCGGTACGCGGAATCGGAGGTAAGGTTCGTCTGCTGCAGAGTGGTCAGATTCAGGTAACGATTTATTACGCGGCATCGTTTGCCGCCATCGTCCTGGTCAGTTATATACTTTTTCAACTTTCATAAAGGAATTGTAGGGAATGGACTGTTTACTCATTAACGAGGGGTTTCCCCTGCTCAGTTTCCTGATTTTCTTGCCGCTTGCCGGAGCATTAGTCCTGTTTTTCTTCTCCAGCGAGTCGTTTGCCAGATTGTGGACCCTGTTTGTCACCATCGTCATGGCTCTGCTTTCACTGCCGCTTATCACCGGCTTTGACAATACCACGGCCAAGTACCAGTTTGCCGAGGCCCATACCTGGATTCCACAGTTGAACATCAACTACATCGTTGGTGTGGACGGCATTTCCATTCTGCTGGTTATCCTGACCACCTTTATCATGCCGCTTTGTGTACTGGCTTCCTGGAAGTACATCAAGACCCGGGTCACCGCCTTCATGTTCTGCCTGCTGATCATGGAAACCTCCATGCTCGGCGTGTTCATGGCCCTTGATTTCGTCCTCTTCTATGTACTGTGGGAGTTCATGCTCATTCCCATGTACATGCTGATCGCCATCTGGGGCGGACCGAGAAAAATCTATGCCTCGATCAAGTTTTTCCTCTACACCCTGGCCGGTTCCATTCTGCTGCTGGTAGCGATCATTGCCCTCTATATCAAGAACGGCAGCTTCTTTATTCCGGATATGATGTGGCAGAACTATTCAACCACCTTCCAGATTCTGGTGTTCCTGGCCTTCTTTCTGGCCTTTGCGATCAAGGTTCCCATGTTTCCGTTTCATACATGGCTACCCGCCGCCCATGTCGAAGCTCCGACCGCCGGCTCGGTCATCCTGGCCTCGGTCCTGTTGAAGATGGGGACCTACGGTATGCTCCGGTTCTGTCTGCCCATTACCCCGGAGGCCACCTTTACTCTGGCCCCATACATCCTCTGGCTTTCGATTGCCGGTATTATTTACGGCGGATTCACCGCCCTTGCCCAGCATGACATGAAAAAGCTGATTGCCTACTCGTCGGTCGGTCATATGGGCTTTGTCACCCTTGGTATCTTTGTTCTCAATACCCGCGGGGTTGAAGGTTCGATCATGCAGATGATCAACCATGGTGTCACCACCGGCGCTCTGTTTCTCTGCGTCGGCATGATCTACGAGAGAACCCACAGCCGCGAACTCTCGGTTGCCCAGGGCTGTGGCAAGTACATGCCCTGGTATGCGACCTTTATCGGACTCTTTGCCCTGTCCTCGTTCGGATTTCCAGGAACCAACTCCTTTATTGGTGAATTTCTGATCATTGCCGGAGCCTTTGAATTCAACAAGGCCCTGGCCCTGGCCTCGATACCCGGCGCCGTTCTTGCTGCAGCCTACATGCTGCGTATGCTCCAGAAGATTCTCTACGGGACCGAGAACAATCCGGATCAGTCGCACTTGAAGGATCTGAGTATTCGCGAAATTGCTGTGCTGGCCCCGTTTGTGGTCTTTGTGTTCTGGATCGGACTTGGTCCACAGCCGTTTATCGACATGATACATGTTTCAGTGGCAAACCTGCTGGATCAACTCCACGGATGGCAGCAGGCCCAGGACGTTGCCGCGGTATTTTTACAGTAGCAACCGGAACAGAAACTCTGAGGAATAAACCCAGGCCGCCGATTGGTCGGACCGACGGCCTCTGAATACTTATAAGGAAAGGAATACCCAATGGCTATTCTACCCGAATTAGCGCTTATAGCTGGAGCCCTTGCATTTTTTGCTCTCAGCCTCAGTAAATCGCTGGACAGTACCCAGGTGAAAAATTCAGCCGTCGTCTTTGGCTTTATTATCCTGATCTGTTCGATTATCTCGTATAATCAGCAGGCGACCCTGTTTTATGGCAGTTACGAGATCGATATGTATTCGCAGCTGTTCAAGCTGATCATCGGATTCGCCCTCTGCGTGGTCCTGATCTTCGGTCAGAACCTGAAAGGAATTGATGAAAATATTCGCCCTGAATATTACATATTTCTCTTTCTCAGCGGTCTTGGCCTGATGATGCTGGTCAGTGCGGTTGAGCTGATCACCCTGTTTGTTTCCCTGGAACTCTCCTCCTTTGCCCTTTATCTGCTGGTACCGATGCGGGATGATCGGACCGGGGTTCGGACTCAGATGGAGGCCGGGATCAAATATATACTCTTTGGTGTAATGGCAACCGGGTTCATGCTCTTTGGTATGAGTTATCTCTTCGGCCTGACCGGTTCCACCTATATTAAAGATATCGTTCCGGCCCTCGGCGCGGTTTCCTCCCAGCCTGCAGCCTTCTTTGCCGTCATGATGGTGCTGGGCGGTTTCTTCTATAAACTGGCCGTCTTTCCCATGCACTTCTGGGTTCCTGATATCTACCAGGGCGCCTCCAACGAGACCACCGGTTTCATCGCTACCGTACCCAAGCTTGGTGCGGTTGCCCTGTTGATCCGGTTCATGACTCTGCCCACCGGTCAGCCCGAGCTGCTGGTTAATCTGCTCATCGTTCTTGCCCTCTGCTCCATGTTTTATGGTAACCTGAGTGCGCTGGTCCAGAAGGATATTAAAAGAATGCTCGGTTTCTCCGGCATCTCCCATGCCGGCTTTATTGTCCTTGGTCTGCTCACCATGCAGGCCTCCGGCTATGCAACCGCGATCTACTATATCACCGGCTATGTCCTGATGAACCTGGCCTGCTTCCTGGTCATTTCCAACGTATCGGTCAACGGTGAAAACCTCAATATCGATGATCTTAACGGGCTCCACAAACGACAGCCGGTGCTGGCCTTTGTCCTGGCCGTCGGCCTGTTCGCCCTTGGCGGCATCCCGCCGATGGTCGGCTTCATGGGTAAATTCATGCTCCTGACCGGTGCCCTTAAACTCGGCCACCTGACCCTGGTTATCCTGGCCGCCTTTAACACCGCCATTGCCATCTACTACT
>DRKH01000155.1 GCA_011051825.1 Desulfobulbus sp. | reverse complement strand
GCTCTCGGAAAAGGCCAGGATTCGCAGTCAAGAGATTGGTCGGAAAATCACTTATATTGAGTTGAATGTGAACCAGGAATTCATGATTCGTTTTTCGGGATCGCGTTTTATTCCCCATACGGATCCAAAACTTTTCCCATCAGTTCCAGTGTTTAGGAGTAATTCTCCACCCGGGAAGGCCTGACTTGCATTTTTTATGACCTCTATGCTATAGTTCCCAATCTGTCGACCGACCGGAAAGTTGAAGATGAAAACCGTTACCTGCCGGTCGAAGATCTGTCATGAAGGAATTAAAAATGATTATATACCGGTTGCCTGCCGGCTTCCTGTACGGAGAAGAGGATCTGCTGAAGAGAGCTGTTTGTTGCTGTTAACAGGAATGTACCACTGCAATACCGTTGTAAACGGTTGCGGTGGTTTTTTTTTGGATTAAAAAATGCAAAAACGACTGGAAAAAATAGCCGATTCCGTCACCAGAAGTGCCAGGAAGAATTCAGCTCTGACCCGTGTGAACGGGTTTTATGAGGTATTCGACCGTGACGATGAGGTTTTGATTGTGATCAATGCCGATCCTGATGCGCTGGCCAGTGCCATGGCGGTCAAGCGGTTGCTCTCGTACCGGGTGGGCAGTGTAACCATCGGCTACCCTAACGAGATCAGAAGATTGAACAACATGACCATGGTTGAGCGCTTGAAGATTCCCATTGAACGGCTCCATACCCTGCCGGTCAATGATTTCTCAAAGCGAGTTCTGCTGGACTCGCAGCCTCCCCATCACAGCTGTTTTGAAAAACTGGAGTTTGATGTGATCATCGACCATCATCCGGTGACCGAAGGCTGGGACGCGACGTTTATCGATATACGGCCTGAATACGGGGCGGTTTCCTCCATAATGGTCGAGTATCTGCGGGCAGCCGGGATTAAACCTTCGGTGGCCCTTGCCACGGCCCTTTTTTACGGCATTAAGGTTGATTCTCAGAATTTTGAGAAGAAAAACATGCAGCTGGCTGATGGTATCTCGTTTCGTTACCTGTTTGATATTGCCAACCGGAACCTGGTTCGTAAATTTGAGCTGACTGAGCTACGCCGTTCGGAGTTAAAATACTTTAAGATTGCCCTCAACGAGGTCAAGGCGAGCAAGGGGCGGGCTTATGTTCACCTCGGCCGGGTCGGCACCCCTGATGTCCAGGTAATTATAGCTGATTTTCTTAATCACGTCGATAAGTTCGACTGGGTGCTCGTTTCCGGAATCCACGGAGAAAAGCTTGTGGTCATCTTCCGCTGTGACGGGTACCGCAAAAATGCCGGCAAACTGGCCATGAAGACGTTTGGTGATTTTGGTCCGGCCGGTGGTCACAAGGAGGCTGCCCGGGCTGAAGTGCCGCTGAAAAATCTACCCTTGCGCGAGAATCAGGAATTTACCACCAGTACCCTGATGCGTCTTGCCACCCGGCACATGCGTTGATCGGGTTTGTCTTTTCTTTGCACCACTTTTCATTCGAGAAATAACTTGCGCCATCAGTTGGTTATACAATAGAATACCCGGTAAACCTGATACAGGCTTTGTGACCGGTCTGAGAAGTCTTCCCCGCATTTTTTTGCAGGCATGTGGATGTCGCCGGGATGTTCTTCACCGCCGGCACACTGCGCTCAAGGATTCCGGCTCTTCCGCCTGCAGGGTACTTTAAGACAACAGGTCCCGGTACGCTGTATGGTGGAGGACTCGACAACACAATCTCATCAGACAGGTATCTTATGCTCAAGCCTTCGACGCTGGCAATGATTCTGGCCGGTGGCCGGGTTGATGAACTGGGTGTCCTCACGCATTATCGACCTAAATCCGCCGTTCCTTTCGGCGGCTTTGGCCGGGTAATTGACTTTCCCCTTTCCAACCTGATGCACTCTCATATTGAACGGATCGCCATTTTAAGCCAATACCGTTCCTATTCGTTGATCAATCATATAGGTACCGGCAGTGCCTGGGATATGATCGGTCGGCATCGGGGTATATCGATTCTCCCCCCCTTTAAAGACTATGAGAGTCCCCACTGGTATCGCGGTTCCGCCGATGCAGTTTCCCAAAATGTGGATTTTATCCGTTACCATGACCCCAGCGAAATCCTTATCCTTTCCGGTGATCATATTTACCAGATGGATTACCGGCAGATGATCCGTTATCATACCGAACAGGATGCCGACCTGACTGCTGTTTTCATACCGGTCTTGCCGGAAGACGGATCCCGGTTTGGTATTGCCGAGATTGAAGAAGGAGGAGAGGAGGGGGGACGATTGTTGTCCTATGAGGAAAAACCGGCCTCACCAAAGGGTCGTTGGGCCTCCATGACCGTGTTTTGTTTTAAACCCCGGGTCCTCTATGAGGTGCTGTCGGCAAACCAGGAGCAGTCACAGGGGTCTTATGAATTCGGTCGCGATATTATTCCGATGATGATGCGTGAAAAGTACAGGGTGCACGGTTTTAAATTCAAGGGCTACTGGGGCTATACACGAACCGTTGATGAATACTGGCGGACCTCCATGGATCTGCTCGGGACTGCACCGAAGATTGATATGGAGGCCTGGGGCCTGCGGACCAATCTGGAACACCGGGATATCCGTGACTGCCAGCCGCTCAAGGTCGGGGAGAGCGGTGTGCTGGATAATTCACTGGCCTATAACGGCTGCACGGTGGAAGGCCGGGTGACAAACTCCATCCTTTTCCCCGGGGTCAGGGTAGAGCCCGGTGCGCAGGTTGCAGACTCCATTCTTTTCTTTAATACAGTGGTCAAGTCCGGGGCAAAACTGTCCAAGGTCGTCAGCGATGTCAATACGACGTTCGGCAACGATTCCAGAGTCGGTGTTCCCGGGGTCGAGGCAAAAGGAAATATTTCGGTGATCGGCTGGAATAATCTGGTGCCCGACAACATGGTCATCGGCAGCGGCTGCACGGTGTATCCGAGACTGTCAAAGGACTCCTGGCCCGGACGGCCACTGGACGACAGGGAGGTGCTGCGATGAGAGATCCCAAGGATGCGCTGGTTCTCCTGCTTGCCGGCGGTATCGGCAGCCGACTGAATATTCTGGTTGGTCATCGGGCCAAACCGGCGGTTCCATTCGGCGGCCTGTACCGGATTATTGATTTTGCCCTGTCCAATGTCATGAACTCCGATCTGACCCGGGTCGGCGTACTGACCCAGTATAAACCCCTGTCGCTGATGCGTCATATCGGGACCGGGGAAGCCTGGGATTTTACCGGCCGGACCCGGGGTGTAAAAATTCTGCCGCCCCGAACCGGAGAAAAAGATTCGGACTGGTACAAGGGCACCGCCGACGCCATTCGCCAGAATATCGACTTTATCCAGGCAAATCCGTCCGAACAGGTGGTTCTGCTCTCCGGCGATCATATCTATCAGATGGATTTCGATGCCATGATTGCCTA
Source organism: Desulfobulbus sp. (assembly GCA_011051825.1). GTDB lineage: Bacteria > Desulfobacterota > Desulfobulbia > Desulfobulbales > Desulfobulbaceae > DRLX01. The sequence goes on along the minus strand of DRKH01000155.1, from coordinate 1,230 downwards.
TCATTGCCACAAAAAGGCCGATGTCACCATCGGAATGATGGTGGTGCCCAAGAGCGAGATCCACCAGTTCGGGGCCGGTATTGTCGATTCGGAAAACCGGATTATCGACTGGGAGGAAAAACCCGAGGTCCCGCGGACAAATCTCGCCTCCATGGGTATATATGTCTTTGACACCGAGTATTTGCTCAGGGTGCTGGCGCGGGATAAGCAGGAAATTGATTTCGGCATGCATATCATTCCGCGCGGCATTGAGGAGGACAGGGTCTTTGCCTATCCTTTTTATGGCTACTGGCGGGATGTGGGCACTATTCAATCCTACTGGCAGGCGAATATGGATGTTATTCGTCCCGGTTCCGGCATCACTCCGGAGGCTTGGGGGATACGGCCCAATACTGAAGCGGACGGACGACCCATGGATCGGGCTCCGGCCCGTTTTCTTTCCGGCTGTTTGGCGCATTCCTCAATGATATCCGCTGGTTCATGTGTTGAGGGTACCGTGATCAACTCTGTTCTTTCGCCGGGAGTCCAGGTGAAAAAGGGGGCCGTGGTTCGTGATTCGGTCCTCTTTGAGGACTGTATTGTTGATGAGGGTGCAGTGGTTGATCTCTGTATCTTTGATAAAAAGGTCCATGTAGGAGCCGGTGCTGTCGTCGGCCACGGAAAAAATCTGGAGCAGGTCAATCGTGCCTTTCCCAAACATCTTTATACCGGTATCACCCTGGTCGGCAAGAAAGCACAGTTGACTCCGAAAATGGTTATAGGACGCAACTGTATAGTGCAGCCGGACTATTCAGGCTCGGATGTGTTGAAACTCGAAGATGGTGAGAGTCTGTAACAGAAAAAAAATATTGCGCTTAGCCTGAAGTAGGGTATGATCACCGGCGCAATTTAAGAAAGCATTTCATCGTTGCTCCCGTAGCTCAGCAGGATAGAGCACAGGATTCCTAATCCTGGTGCCGGCAGTTCGAATCTGCCCGGGAGCACCAGAAAGTACAAGTGTCACTGTTCAAAGGTCATCTTTCCGGAACAGAACAGCTCAGGATCATGGAAGAGATCCGGGACAATTTGTCAAGAGATGAAACAGAGGTTCTATCTCCAAGCCGGCATCAGGACGCTCTCCGGAAGATGAAGCCTATTATCAGGTAGAAAAAGAAACAGCACTTGTGTGGAGAGTCTTGGATCTACGACAAGATCCGGAAAAAACCAGACAGATATTAGACACCTGTCACT
>DRKH01000154.1 GCA_011051825.1 Desulfobulbus sp. | reverse complement strand
TTTGCCCTGTTTTCTCTGCTGTGGGCCCTGCTGGTGTATAATCCGGTCTGCCATTGGATATGGGGCGGCGGCTGGCTGTCTGCTCTTGATGTGCCGGTGCTGGATTTTGCCGGCGGGCTGGTGGTTCATGTGACCTGCGGCGCAGCAGCGCTTGCAGCTATTCTGGTCATAGGGCCCCGCCGGGGATATGGCCGGGATAACTTTATGCCCCATAATCTGCCCATGACCATGCTGGGAACCGGTCTGCTCTGGTTCGGCTGGTTCGGTTTTAACGGCGGCAGCGCTCTGGCGGCCGATTCGGTTGCGGCCACCGCTTTTGTGGCGACCCATCTTGCCGGAATGGCCGGAATGGCCATGTGGACCTTGATGGAGTGGCTAAAACTTGGCAAACCGACTACGCTGGGTGCAGCATCGGGGGCCATTGCCGGTCTGGCAACGATTACCCCGGCAGCGGGTTTTGTCGGCCCGAACGCGGCTATTGCCATCGGCCTGATTGCCGGTGTCATCTGTTTTATCGCCGTCAATATGAAATCAAAATTCGGGTATGATGACTCCCTTGATGTGGTTGGTATTCATGGTGTGGGCGGACTTGTCGGTACCCTGCTTCTCGGGGTGTTTGCCTCCAAGGCCGTAAATCCGGGCGGGGTGGACGGTTTGCTGTACGGCAGTGCATCCCAGTTGTTTTCCCAGTTGATCGGGGTTGTCGTGGTTGGGCTGTACGCCTTTGTGGTCTCCTGGATTCTGGTGAAAATACTGCATTCCACCATTGGCATGCGCCTGGCCGAGGAAGGTGAGGTTCAGGGGATGGATTATACCGAGCATTCCGAGGCGGCCTATAATTAATGTAACTATTCAGGAGCACCCCATCTCTGCACGGTCAGGCCTGATTCACATAGGAATCACTATAGTTTATAGGCCTGACTGCACAGATATGGAGCACTTCTGAACAGTTACAGGTGGTGGGAGGGCTAGTTCTCTGCCCCTACCTGAATAGTTACTAATTAATAAGGTATTAGGCGTTAGGTTGAAGCGTGGCGGCTTGCCGAGGTGTGCAGGCCGTCCAGGCGTTTTGTTTACTGCCTGAAAACATAACTGAGGAAGATAGATGAAAAAAATCGAGGCCATTATCAAGCCGTTTAAGCTTGACGACGTAAAGGAGGCCCTGAACGGGATAGGGATCAAGGGGATGACCATTTCCGAAGTCAAGGGATACGGGCGCCAGAAAGGCCATACCGAAATTTATCGTGGTGCCGAGTATGTCGTTGATTTTCTGCCAAAGGTAAAGATGGAGATTATTATCGATACTGAGCAGGTTGATCAGGTCATCGATACCATTGTCGAGGCCGCCCGTACCGGTAAAATCGGTGACGGCAAGATCTTTGTCCTGCCGGTCGAGAAGATCGTTCGTGTCCGTACCGGAGAGGTCGACCACGAGGCCATCTGATGTCAAAGGCGTTACGGGCACAGCAGGCTGCCCTGGAGGAGTTGTGGCAGCAGGGGCTCAGTGGTCATGAGCTTCTGCACCGCCACACTTCGCTGGTGGATGCTTTTATCATTGATCAGTTTAACAGTTCAGCTGCAGTAGCCGGAAGTAAGGGGCAGCTGGCACTTGTTGCCCTTGGGGGGTATGGCCGTCGTGAGCTGTACCCCTTTTCCGATATAGATCTGCTCCTCCTCCATGACCGACGTTCGGCCAAATCCATACAGGAGGTGTCGGAATCCATTCTCTATCCGCTTTGGGATGCCGGTTTCGAAGTCGGTCATTCGGTGCGCGGGGTTAAGGATGCGGTCCGCTTTGCCGGAGAAGATTTCTTCTTTCAGGTCGCCCTGCTCGATTCCCGCCTGCTGGTCGGGTCCGAAGCTCTCTACGACAAGTTGCTCGGCCGTTACCGCAAAAAAATATTTGAAGGAAAACGGCAGAAATTTGTCGAGACCATGGAAGGCTTTCGGGCCCAGCGCCGGGACAAGTACGGCGCCCATGCCTATCTGCTTGAGCCGCATATCAAAGAGGGTAAAGGGGGCATGCGTGATATCCAGGCCATGCTCTGGGTAGCCAAGGCTGTTTTCGGGTTGTCGGGTCTTGATGCCATGGCTGATGCAGGTCTGCTGACCAGCGAAGATTATCAGGCCTTTACCCGGTCCTGGGATATGCTGGCCAAGATCCGCAATCGTCTTCACTATATCAGCCGGAGGAAAAACGATCAGCTGATCTTTGAGTATCAGGAAGAGATGGCGGCCGCCTTTGATTATAAAGATACCGCAGGACAACTTGCCGTTGAGCAGTTCATGCGGCATGTCTACGGCCACCTGCAGACCATCGCCGTTATCACCGATCTCTTTTTCGAACATGTCCGGGAGGTCCTGGGGCCGAAATTAAAGACCGGAAAAGAAAAGGTTCTGGAAAAGGCCATTGTTCTTCGCGGTGGAACCCTGCATGTGCTGGATCCGCACGAATTTGAACGGCGGCCGTATCTGCTCATGCGTCTTTTCCTCCAGGCCGGGCGAACCGGTCTGCCGCTGCATCACCGTCTTCGCCGGCAGGTCACCGCTCATCTCGGGCTTGTTGATGATTCCTTTCGGAATTCCCGCAGGGTGGCAAGGGCCTTTATTGAGCTGCTCATGCAGAGCCATGAGCCGGTGCCCGTGCTCGAATGCATGCTTGAGACCGGATTACTGACTGCCTATATCCCGGAATTTGCCGGGGTCGAGTCCCTGGCCCAGCACGATCTTTACCATATCTATACCGTGGACCGGCACCAGTTGCAGACGGTGGCGGAGGTGCATGGGCTGCGACTGGAAGAGACGGAGTTGTTTATGGGACTGGCTTCGCCCCACCTGCTCTACCTGGCCGCTCTGCTCCATGATATCGGCAAGGGGCGGCACGCTGATCATTCAAAGCTTGGTGCCGAGATGGTCGAAGGTGTAGGGGTTCGGCTCGGCCTGCCCGATGAAGAGCGGGCCTGCCTGGCCTTTGTGATCCGCTATCACCTGTATCTGCCGGAAAACGCCCTGCGTCGTGATCTGGAAGATCAGGAATTTATCCGCCAGGCCGCAGAACTGATCGGAGATCTTGACCGGCTGACCATGCTCTACCTGCTTACCATCGCCGATTCCAGGGCCACTGGTCCCTCCGCCTGGTCGGACTGGAAGGCGAGCCTGCTGGCCGAGCTCTATCTTAAGGTGAAGTCGTGCCTTGATGGAGACTGTGCGGTTAAAAGCAGTGATGTTCAGGCAGAAGGGCAGGGCGCTTCCTGGCTCAGGCAGCAGGTGGAGACGCTGCTTGAAGGGCAGGATGGGCTGCGGATTGCGGTGGAGGATCTGCCCGAGGATTATCTGACAAGCTTCACTCCGGAGATGGTGGTGCAGCATCTGCAGCTGCATCGTGATCAATCAGGAGCCCTGCAGCAGAAGGTGCTGCTTTTTCCGGAGGCCCGCCAGGGCTACTGGTCGCTGCTGATGCTCAGTAAAGACCGGCCCGGTCTGCTGGCAAAACTCTGCGGGGTGCTTGCCCTGCATAACCTCTCGGTCCTGGCGGCCCAGATTTTTACCTGGCCGGACAAAACGGTTGTCGATGTCCTGGACGTGCAGCCGGTTGTTGATGCCGGTTTTGATGAACAGGACTGGCAGGCCCTGGAGCGGGATTTGAACCAGGCGGTGAACTACCGGCTGGATGTCGGCCTGCAGCTGCACGGCAAAAGGCAGGGGCTGGGCCTTGGGCCGCGACGCAAGGTGCAGCAGCTTGAGCAGAAGGTTGTGCTCGATAATGCGGCCTCGAGCAGGTTTACCGTTATCGAGGTTTATGGCTGTGATGCGCCGGGTGCCCTGTACCAGCTTACCCAGACCCTTTCCGATTTCGGTCTTGATATCCATCGGGCCAGAATAGCCACCGAAGTGGAGCAGCTGATCGATATTTTTTATGTGACCATCGGCGATAACGGCAAAGTTCTTGATGAGGACTTGCAGGAAAAGATTCGTAAAACCCTGTTGCAAATCATAGGTGTCGACGAAAACGAAGAGTAAAAAAGCCGAAAAATGAAAAAATGGCTGTTTCCGTTTGTCGAAATTGTAATATTTTGATGCCGAAACAGGCCGAAAGTGGTATGAACGGTTTGTCCGGTTTGTCCGGATTCCCTTTATCAAACACCCCAGAACAAGGAGATGAAACATGACACGCGAAGAAATAATGAAAATCATTGAAGAGCAGAACGTGCACTTCTTTCGGCTGCAGTTTGTCGACATTTTCGGTTTTATGAAAAATGTCGCCATGCCGTTGAGCCAGATCGAGAAAGCCCTGGACGGCCAGATGATGTTCGACGGCTCTTCCATCGACGGTTTTGTTCGCATCAACGAGTCCGATATGTACCTGAAACCGGACTATGATACCTTTTGCGTCCTTCCCTGGAGAAATCAGGATGGCGTCAATGCCGCCCGGATCATCTGCGATGTATACAAGTCCGATGGAACCCCGTTTGACGGCTGTCCCCGGAATAACCTCAAGCGTGTCCTTGCCGAAGCCAAGGAGATGGGCTTCACCATGAACGTCGGAACCGAAGCCGAGTTTTTCCTGTTTGAAAAAGATGAATTCGGTGATGCCACCACCGTTACCCATGATGTGGCCGGTTACTTTGACGTTGATCCCGATGACTGCGGTATTAACTGTCGTCGAGAGATCATTGAGACTCTGGAGGCAATGGGTTTTGAGATTGAGGCCTCCCATCATGAGGTTGCCGAGGGACAGCATGAGGTCAATTTTAAATACAGCGATGCCTTGACCGCCGCCGACAATACCTTGACCTTCAAATGGGTTGTCCGTTCCATCGCCGCCCAGCATGGCCTGCATGCGACCTTCATGCCCAAACCCGTATTCGGCATCAACGGTTCCGGAATGCATACCAACCAGTCCCTGTTCAAGCTTGACGGCACCAACGCCTTCTTTGATGAAAATGGTCCGCTGCAGCTCTCCGAAACGGCATATCAGTATATTGCCGGTATTGCCAAGAACGCCAAGGGCTTTGTCGCCGTGACCAATCCGCTGGTCAACTCCTA
>DRKH01000153.1 GCA_011051825.1 Desulfobulbus sp. | reverse complement strand
CGGAAACTGGCCGCCTCCGGCAATAAGTCCAATGGGAGATGTATCCATTTTTCTGGGTGTCCGGGCAAGAGAACCTATTCTCTCTCCTCATCGATCCGCTTCACCACCCCCCGCTTACTCTCTCTGAAAAAATTCACCAATTCGACAACCTGTGGACAATCATGAATTTCATCCAACGTTTTGTCAAGGGCATCTCTGGTCAGCAGATCCGGGGTGCGAAAGATAATTTTAAAGGCCTGATCGAGCCTGGCGATGGTCTGCTTGTCAAAACCGTTTCGACGCAGCCCGATCTTGTTGATACCGGTAATCCGCATCCGGTTTCGTGTCCCGCTTAAGATAACAAAGGGAGGGACATCCAGGCTGATGCCGGACATACCGCCGACATAGGTGTAATCGCCGACACGGCAGAACTGATGAATAGCCACCAGACCACCGAGATTTACATGGTTACCGATCACGACATGTCCGGCAAGGGTGGCCACATTGGCCATAATGACGTGATTGCCCAGTCGACAGTCATGGGCGATATGGCTGTAAGCCATGATCATATTGTCATTGCCGATAACTGTTTTTCCGTTGCCGGCCACCGTGCCCCTGTGAATGGAAACATACTCACGGATATGGTTACCATCGCCGATGATCAGTTCCGTCGGTTCACCCTGGTAATGGATATCCTGCGGCGGCGCCCCGATGGAGGCAAAAGAGCCGATGGTGTTGTTGCTGCCGATGGTGGTATGGCCGGAGATAACGGTATGCGAGCCAACCGTTGTTCCAGCGCCGATGATAACCGGTCCGTCGATAACGGCATAGGGCTCAAGGGTTGCGCCGGGATGAACTTCCGCCAGTGGATCGACCACGGCCGTTGAGTGAATGGTCATAAAGTTTAATCCTTGGATGGAGAATCATAATCCGTGTAAGACTCGGACCGGATACGAATGGGCATGAAATCAGGCAAAGGTGGCCATGAGTTCGGCTTCCGTGACCAGTTCATCATTGACATAGGCCTTACCGGACATCTTGGTCAACTTAGTCTTCTGCCGGATCATTTCAAGTTTAAATATCAGCTGATCACCGGGGCGGACGACTTTACGGAAACGAACCTTATCCAGACCGGCAAAGTAGACCAGCTTTTCACCGATCATCTCCGGGGCCGACAGATAGGCCAGCAGGCCGCCGACCTGGGCCATGCCCTCAAGAATCAGAACCCCGGGCATAACCGGCTCACCGGGAAAATGACCCTGAAAAAACGGCTCACCCATGGAAACATTTTTCAAACCGACAATGCTCTTACCCTTGTCGACTTCAAGTACCCGGTCAACCAGGATAAAAGGATAGCGGTGGGGCAGCAGTTCCAATATGCCGCGGATATCAATCGGCGGCTCATATTTTTCTGTAACGTCCATTGTTTTTATTCCTTGTCGTAACTATTCAGATGGGTGCACGATTTATGCAATACCACAAACCGTAACTGTTCAAGAGTGCCCCACGGAGTCTCCGCTCGAAGTCTGCGCTTATCTACCTATCTGTGCAGTCAGGTCAGTGAGCTCTAGTTATTTCTATGTGAGTCCGGCCTGATCGTGCAGAGAGGGGGTGCTCCTGAACAGTTATTCCTTATTTTTCTTTTCTTCCTGCAGCTGAGCCCTGACACTGTCCAGCTCACGATGCAGTCTGCGAATTTCTTTCACCATCTCCGGAAGACGTTTATAGGCGGCAGCAGCCCGGCCCCAGGTCTTGACGTCAATTGCCGGGACACCGCCGATCACGGCACCTTTAGGCTGATTGTTGTGGACTCCGCCCATGGCGGCAACCATAACTCCGTCATCAAGATGCAGGTGACCGGAAACGCCTGCCCGGGCGCCAAGGACCACATTCCGGCCCAGAACCGTACTGCCGGCAATTCCGGTCTGGGCCACCAGAATGGAATTTTCCCCGACCTCGACATTATGACCAATCATAACCTGATTATCGATGCGGACACCGGATTTGATCCGGGTTGTGCCAAAGGCGGCCCGATCAATACATGAATTTGCCCCGACCTGGACATCATCGTCCAAACGAACCGTTCCCACCTGGGGCTTGGAAACGTGACGGCCTGTCTTTCTGTCGGTGGCAAAGCCAAATCCGTCGCTGCCGATAACCGCGCCGTGGTGGAGAATAACCCGACGGCCGAGACTGCAGCCATGGGCGACGACCGCATTGGCATGGAGCACACAATCCTCGCCGATCTCCACATCATCACCGACCACCACCCCGGGGTGCAGGGTAACCCGCTCACCGATCCGGACCCGGTCGCCGAGGCAGACCAGGGGACCGATGGTGACTTCGGCCGGGATGGTGCAATCGTTGCCGATCACCGCACGCTGGTGAATTCCGCCGGCTGCAAATGGCCGCTCCAGTAAAAAATTATGGAGAATGGCTGCGGCTAGATCCGGATCATCAACAACGATCTGCGGCATGGAGAGTTCTTCGAGTTCCTGCGGAACAATGCAGCCGGCTGCACGGCTGTCAGCCAGCGTACCGGCAAGTTTGCGGTTGGTAATAAAGGTCAACTCACCGACTCCCGCGCGGTCAATGGCGTTGAAACCGGTTATCGGGGTATTGCCGTCGCCGATAAGCCTGCCCGAAACAATCCGGGCCAGTTCATGCAGGGTATATGATTGTGCCAATGTCGTTACTCCCCACCCAAATCTTTTTTTCTTGTAACTATTCAGGTAGGGGCAGAGAACTAGCCCAACCACCACCTGTAACTGTTTAGGAGTGCTCCATATCTGTGCAGTCAGGCCTGTGAACTATAGTGATTCCTATGTGAATCAGGCCTGACCGTAAAGAGAGGTAAGCGTAGACTCCGTGGGGTACTCCTGAACAGTTACTTTTTCTTTTACAGTCTCGTGTCCTCTTGTGCAGTCCTGTGCTAAGCTTTAGCCTTTGCTGCGGCGAACTGGCCGACCATAGTCCATTTTATATTACTCGTAAAGCAAAACAGGTTTGATTCTATCCCGATACCGGTGGAGATCCTCCTGCCAGGAACATTCAAGTTCTGCAATTTCAATCCCCTGCTCAAGCCCAATGCGCACGGCCTGGTCTCCAAGAATCAGATCCATGGGCAGCCGTTCAAATTCATATTCGTAGGGCGGATCCTTGTAGGAAAATTCTTCAGGATAGAGCAACAACAGAGCCTGCAACAGGGCCAGACCGGTTCGATAGGGTTTAAAGAGTGCCGCATCGGTCACATGCAGTTGAAAACCCCGGCAGGACACACCTCCCCACTTGCCCGAGGTCGGTTCAAAAACCAGCGGTCGGAAAATACAACCGGGCAGATCTGTT
>DRKH01000152.1 GCA_011051825.1 Desulfobulbus sp. | reverse complement strand
CCCGGTTCCCGCAATTCGTTGAGAACCACCTTGCCGGCTTAGAAAAGAAGTAAGTCGTACCCCGAATGTTGTCGGAAACCAAAAAAATATTCCTCTTTGTCCTGCTCTGTACGCTGACGGCCTGTTCCATCCTGTTGATCGATAAATATCAGGCTGTGGGTGAACAGCTCCTGCTTAATCCTGATTTTACAGACGAGCTGCAGGCCTGGCAGGTCAGACAGACACCCCTTGCAAACGTAAAAGTACGCGACAACGTCTTAGAACTCAAGTCAGACAGCCTTGAGGGGAATGTTCAGGTCTGGCAGGAGGTGTCGGCGGTCTTAAACGGGGCAAAAGTGCGGCTCAAGGCAAGCCTGAAAACAGAGGATGTCAACGGCAACGGGAAAAGCTGGAGCAGGGCACGACTGTTGTTGATCCAGCCCCATCAATGGCAGGGACGGTATTTTGCCTATCATGTAGTTGCCGCATTGTCCGGAACCCATGACTGGCAGACCTACAGCAAGGTTTTTACAACTGTTCGTAACCGGGGAAGTCAGGTTCGGATTCAGCTTCCCAACAGTCAAGGTGCCTTTTTTGTCAAAGACCTGAGCCTGTACCGGGTTGAAGAGCAGGTCGTTTACCGATGGGGAAAATGGCTGTTCATCGCCCTGTGGATATCATTTATAGCACTTCTCTTTGTACCCGTCCTGAAGGCGAAAAGGAATGTTGTTCCGTTTATTGCCGCTCCCATCCTTTTTCTGATCGTCATTGGTACGGCCATGACCGGCAGTATCAAGAACCAGCTGAAATATGCATTATTGAGCAAACTGGAAAAATATATTGTTCCGATACAGGAGGCGGTCTGGAAGGTCGGCTACAGACTGCATTTTGAGCCGGTATCCCTTGATATAACCAAGGTCGCGCATTTTTTGCTTTTTGGCGCCTTCACCTTTATGTTTGTTTTCGGCAATCCGGACCGGTCGAAAGTACGGCAGATGGGAGATATCTTTATGCTCGCCTGTGCAACCGAGTGTATTCAGTTTTACATTGACGGCCGTTCACCGCTCTTCTCCGACGTGTTGATTGATATGGCAGGGGGCCTGACCGCACTGGTTCTGTATATGTTGCTGATGAAGGTCGGGTTGTTTAAACGCATGAACGCGTAGACCGGTTAAGCCGTTTAAACCGTTTAAACCGTTTAAACAGCTCAAACAGCTCAAACAGCTTGAACGGCTCAAACAGCTTAAACGGCTCAAACAGCTTAAACGGCTCAAACAGCTTAAACGGCTTGAACCGTTTGAACGCTTGAACAGCTTGAACGGCTTGAACGCTTAACCAGCTTAACCGGTTTCTTCTCACCGAAGCTGTTCACATACCGGGCAGTCGGGATTTCTGGATATCTCCAGGGTTTGAAACCGCATCGATGAATAATCCATTATCAGCATCTGTCCCTGCAGGGACTGGCGGTCGCCGCACAGGTATTGGATCGCTTCCATGGCCTGCATGCTGCCCGTTGCGCAGGCGACAACGCCGACGATGGGGATCTCCTCTTTTTGCGGGGCGACCGGAAAAAGGCAGGACAGGCATGGTGTTGACGGGGGCTTTAAAAAGGTCACCCGTCCTTCCATTCCCCAGACCGCGCCGTGAACAAGCGGAATCTGTTTTTCAATAGCACACAGGTTCAACGCGTAACGGGCCGGAAAGTTGTCAACACAGTCAAGGATAATATCCGCATCGCCAACCATCTCGTTGACGTTGTCCACCGTCACTGTATCGGTGATGGTTGTGAAGTTGACCGCAGAGTTGAACTTAGAGAGAAACTGGACTGCAGAAGTGGTCTTGTCAACCCCGATATTTTTTTCCACATGGAGAAACTGTCGGTTCAGGTTGCTCAACTCGACACTGTCGGCATCGCATATTGTAATGCTGCCGATTCCGGCACTGGTCAGGTTCAGGGCCACAGGGCAGCCGAGACCACCGGCACCAAGGATGAAGACCTTGCTGTTCCGGAGCTTTTCCTGGGTCTCCACTCCCCAGCCGTCAATCAGGATCTGCCGTCTGTAGCGCTCCTGATCTACTTTTTTTCTCTCTTCTTGCAACATGTTCCCTCCTTTGTCGCCAATGGACAGGGGGCCTCGGCCGTCTGCGGGCTGCCCAGTTGCTGCAGCCTGTCCTTAACATAGTCAATGGTGCGCCGGGTGAGAGGTTGGGACATTCCGACATGACTCTCCGGCAGCATGGCCTGCTGTATTTTTTCTCTGCTGAAGTGGCCGTTTATTTCAGGGCGCTTCATCAGCAGGTCCAGCATTGGTTTGTTTGTCTCAACAGCCTCCATGGACGTTTCATAAATGAGCGTATGCGCTGTCTGTTTGCCTATGGACCGGCCAAGAAAAAACATCAGGGCTTCCGTTGAAATGAGGGGCGCGGCCCTGTTGACGTTTTCCCGAACCTTGTCCTCGTGGATTCTCAGATCGTCAAGGATGTCTTTCATGAGCGCCAGCAGGCCGCAGGTAAAGAGGGAGGTGTCGGTCACCGTGACCCATTCAAGGCGGACGGACCGATAATCCCGTTCATGTTCATTGATCAATCCTTCAAAGCCGAGGTCGGCATTGGATCTGATCAGTTTGGACAGGACAACCACCTGTTCGCACATCTCGGGATTTCTCTTGTGCGGCATCGTGCTGCTCCCTATTTTACCCATTTGAAACGGCTCTTCCATCTCACCTATTTCATTGCGGGCAAGGCAGCGGATCTCGTCGGCAACCTTGGCAAGAGTACCGGAAATCATAGCCATGGTTGCGAGAAATTCGGTAATGCGGTCCCGGGAGGAATGCCAGGCAACATTGGGCGCTTCCAGTCCCAGTCGGGCGGAAAAGTTGTCGAGCAGGGCAAATGCCTGGTCGCCAAAGGGATCCATGGTGCCGACCCCGCCAAAGAGTTGGCTGACCAGCACGCGCCTTTTCATCTCCTCAAAACGTTCCAGGTTCCGCCACAACTCATCCAGCCACACCGCTATCTTTAATCCCATGGTCATGGGCAGCGCATGCTGGGTGTGGGTTCGGCCGATGGTGACCAGGTTGCCGTATTTTTCCGCAAGGTCGATAACCTGACCGATAATGATGATCAGGTCACGTTCCACCAGGGTTAAAATACTTTTGATCTCCAGGATCTGGGCGGTGTCCTGAATGTCCTGGGTGGTTGCGCCGAAGTGAATGAACTGGCCTGCTTCCCTGCTGCAGACCTGACGCAGGGCATTGAGCAGGGGCATGAGGGAATGACTTGTCACCTTTAAGCCCTGGCGGATCGATTCAAGATCAAGAGAACCGATTTTTGCATTGTCTCTGATGTTTTCCGCTGCACTGACCGGGATAAGGCCAAGCTCGGCCTGGGCCATGGCAAGGGCAACCTCAACGTCTAGCCAGCGTTGATATCTATAGATGTCGCAAAAGACCTTGCGACATTCCGCCGTGGTATAGGCCGCACTGTAGAATCCGGAATCGACAATATGACAGCTGAAATTACAGTCACTCATGGAGAGTATCGCTCATCAGTTGAAGAAGAGGGTCTTGGTGGTTAAAGCATCAGGGTCCCCCTGGCGTCTGCTTGAAATTTCCGCGATCGCCAGGTCAACTATTTTGACGGCTTGACCGGTATAGTCTTCCGGGTGGTCAAGCAGAGCAAGTTCTTCCCGACTGAATAACGAGCCGATTTCGGCATCGGCAAGAACCGCTTCTTTGAGACTGTCCCCCTCGGAGGCAGCTGTCGAAGAAAGTGCATGCAGTTTTTCCAGGGATTTCGTCTTGCCCAGGTGTTTACTGAGTTGAAAGAGGAGCCATTCCGTTGTGATCAGGTTTTTCTGCCGGTACAGATTTTCAAGCATGCGTTCGGGCCGAACGGTCAGCCCGGTAAGGACATCGATCATGGAGTGGAGGGCATTGCCCGTATAAATACAGAGCTGAGGTATAGCCAGCCACTCGGCCCACAGGCTGCGGGGGTCCCGTTCGTGTTCATGGGCCATGCTTTCCATAACTGTTCCGGCAAGCCCTCGTACATGTTTTGACAGGGCGACCACCCGCTGACAGATGACCGGGTTTTGTTTATGCGGCATGGTGCTGCTCGCCAGTGCCCCTGCAATGGAAGGTTCCTGCAGCTCGCCGATCTCCGTTTTCTGGAGTTGAAAGATTTCATTGGCGATTTTTGCAAGGGTCATGACCAGAAGGGAGAAATCGGCGGCCAGCTCGGCAACGATATCCCTGGAGGTGTGCCAGGAAAGGGCATTATGCTTGAGGCCGAGTAGAGCCATGGTTTCTGCTGCCACCTCCAGCCCCTGTGGCCCCAGGGCGGCATAGGTGCCGACGGCGCCGCTTAACTGGCCGTAGCCGATGGTGGAGTGGATGTGTTGTATCCTCTTGATATGGCGATGAATCTCTGCAGACCAAGTGGTGATTTTCAGGCCGAAAGTCGTGGGTAGAGCCTGCTGGCCATGGCTTCTGGCCGCCATGGGAGTTGCACGATATTTGAGGGCCAGATTGAGGCAGATTCGTTCAATGGTGCGCAGATCACGATAGAGCAGGGAAAGGGTTTCCCGCAGAGCAAGAATCTCACCGGTATCAAGAACATCCTGGGTCGTTGCTCCGTAGTGAACGTATTCGCCATGGTTGTTGCTGCAGGCCCTTCGTAGTCCGCCAAGCAGCGGTACCACGGAGTTGCGGCTTTTTGCATAGCCTGCCCGCACGCCGTCAAGATCAATCAACTCAAGCTTTGCCTTACTGCGGATCTCCTGCGCGGCCTCGGCCGGGATGATGCCGTATTTTCCCTGGGCCGTTGCCAGGGCCGCTTCAAAATCGAGCCAGCGCTGAAAGACCTTTTTTTCATCAAACAGTGCTTCGAATTCAGGCGTACTGAAGACGTGCGGATTTATCTGATAGTCAAACGGATGGACAGGCATGGCCATTTATGTATCGAGATGGGAGTCGGGGGCTGCGGGATTTCCACAGGGTCTTTTTTTCCGGCGCTGCAGGCTCGACGTTGGTGGTGAGGGAACCATAGGGTCGGGTTCCAGGGTAGACCGAGGCCTCGGCACAGAGCCGTAATGCTGCCTCCCGGGGCGGTAGTTTGTCTTCCTGACTGCGGGTCAGCAGCTTTTGGACGATATGGCGGGTTTTGCTCTCCACATGGGCCAGAACCTCTTCGACCGAAGGGAGGTGGTCGGGCGCAAACAGGCCCTCCATGGACAATGATCCCCCGCAGCCGGCGACCATGTCCGGAATTAAAAGAATGTGGCGCTGGTGGAGAATCTTTTCGGCCTCTGGTGTCACCGCAAGGTTGGCGCCGCAGGCAATGGCACGCACCTGCATGGTTGCGGCCTCCTGCGCACCAACGGAATTTTCTATGGCTGCCGGAATGAAAACATCGCAGGGCACGGAATAGATTTCCTCCCGTCTGCCATACCTGCCCGTAGACGTTGTGTATGGAATGATACCATCAACGGAATTGCTGAGAAAGGATGAAATATCAAGGGGCTCTCCGTCGGAACTGATGAGACTCTTTTCCCGGTCGGCCAGACCGACAATGTTTACCCCTGCTTTGTTGAGAAAATACGCGGCTCCGGCGGCCAGACCGCCGAACCCCTGAATGGAGACCGTTGCCTCTCCGGCAGGAATGCCCAGGTATTCGAGGATTCCAAGGCAGGAGGCGGCCAGGCCGGAACCGGCCCGTAATTTGCCCAGGGTGGCATGGCCGACCGGTCGGGACAGCAGGGCGGTTCTCTGCTTGAATTGAGCAGGGGTAAGATTTTGGGCCCTGGCCACAGCCGTCTTGATGGAGGTGATGCCGAGGCGGGAGCACACCGCATCCAGTTCCGGCATGGTCGTATTCATGTCCGGTCCCATGGAGTAGCGCTGCTTTATAAAGGGCTTAATGGCCCGGATAAATCTATACAGCGCCTCCTGTTTGCCGGGACTTGAGGGGTCATAATCAATACCGCTTTTGGCCCCGTCCGCTCTGATTCCGGCAATCCGCATCTTCAAGGTCATGGTTGCGGCAAGACGCTGAACACATTCCCGGGTTAACCCGGGCTGGACTCTCAGACCTCCGGCACATAGATTATGTGCCATGGAGTCGATAACCAGCCAGCCTTTGAAACCTTCCATTGGATCCGTGTATTCGACAACCAGTTCAGGCTCGGTATTTAGGCTCTCAATCATGATGTCACCTGCTCGTTATGAATCCTCTTG
>DRKH01000151.1 GCA_011051825.1 Desulfobulbus sp. | reverse complement strand
TCAGCAGCACCCCATCTGCACGCGATCATGCCGGCTCACATAGAACTCACTATAGCTCTCCAGCATGCTTGCGCACATCTGGAGCACTGCTGAACAGTTACATCCCGGGTGACTGCAAGTTTCCTGCATGCACCTGAATAGTTACAAAGTATAAAGAGATGCTGTCTGATTTTCCCTGCAGGACAAGCCTCTTATACCATAGATTCCACCTTATTCTCTACAATGGCCGTATATTTTGTTGAAAAAAAGGCCGGAATCTGTTTTGAAAGAATCCCTATACAGTCATTTTTTCTTTGAGGGCACAGAGAATCATCGTCTTTGTGCCTTCTCAATTTTGGGAGCAACGCAGGTTGCAGAGCAGATGAAGCATACTATTTCCAATAGAACCGAATCAACCAGGCCGACACATGAATGTGGCATCTGTGGCATTTATGGCCATGAAGACGCTGCAAAACTCGCCTATTTCGGTCTCTATGCCCTGCAGCACAGAGGACAGGAGAGTGCCGGAATCGTTGCCGGAGACGGAAACAGGGTCGTCCTGCACAAAGACATGGGGCTGGTTTCCGAAGTCTTTACCGAATCCCACCTGCAGCGGCTGGCCGGACATCTGGCCGTCGGTCACGTCCGTTACTCGACAACCGGGGAATCCAATATCATCAATACCCAGCCCTTCATGGTAACCCATAAGGGCATGCCGCTGGCCGTTGCCCACAACGGTAACCTGGTCAACTCGCTGGACCTGCGTAAACATCTCGAAGGAAAAGGCTCCATCTTCCAGACCACCATGGACAGTGAAATCGTGATCCACCTGCTGGCACGAACCCTGGACATGGGCCTGATCAAGGCCATTAAGGAGACCTTTGCCTGCATCCGCGGCGCCTACTCCCTGCTGCTGATGACAAAAGACACCATGATCGCCGTCCGTGATCCCAACGGATTTCGTCCCCTGTGCCTGGGCCGTCTTGGCAACGGGGCCTATGTGGTTGCCTCGGAGACCTGTGCCCTTGATCTGATTGAAGCGGAATATCAACGCGATATCGAGCCGGGTGAAGTCCTGATCATTAACAGGGACGGCCTGGAATCCGTTTTTCCCTGGTCGCCGCGGCAAAAGAGTTACTGTATCTTTGAACATGTCTACTTTGCCCGGCCCGACAGCGATGTATTTGGATTTAATGTCTATGAGGCCCGTAAACGGATGGGAAAAATTCTGGCCCGGGAGGCAAAGATCGATGCCGACTTTGTCATGCCCTTCCCTGATTCGGGTAACTATGCCGCTATTGGGTACTCCCAGGCCTCGGGTATTCCCCTGGAAATGGGCATGATCCGCAACCATTACGTGGGGCGTACCTTTATTCAGCCGTCCCAGGCCATGCGTGATTTTTCCGTCCGGGTCAAGCTGAATCCGGTCCGGGCACTGCTCAAAGGCAAACGGGTGATTATCGTCGAGGATTCCATTATCCGGGGCACCACCGGCAAAAGCCGGGTTCGCGCCCTGCGGGCGGTCGGTGCCAAAGAGGTTCATATGCTGGTCTCCTGCCCGCCAACCGTTAATCCCTGTTTTTACGGTATCGATTTTCCCTCAAACAAAGAACTGATTGCCGCCAAAAACAGTGTTGCCGAAATTGCCGATCACCTTGGTCTCGACTCCCTGACCTACCTGAGCATTGATGGTCTGGTCGAGGCCACCGGGCTGGGGCCGGAAAATTTCTGTCTGGCCTGTTTTAACGGCAAGTACCCTGTTGAGCCGGACCGCAACTTTCAAAAAAATGCCCTGTCCGGTTGCGGGTGCTGACAGGGCGATCCGGCAGTCACGGTCCACTGTCCGTCGGCTGCCTCACCGTGCTGCGCTGAAAAACGCCTGGGCGGCAACGAACCCGACACAGCAGCGAACCGCCAACTTTTTCCTTTGATTACGGGCAGTACATATGCTACTTTACGTAAAGAATCATTCACCTTTTTCCCGTAAAAAATGACCGAGATTATCATTGACACCTATCTTTGCAGCGGTTGCGCCACCTGCGTTGAAATGTGCCCGCAGGTTTTTCGGATGGATCCGGTCTCGGAAAAAGCGGAGCTGGTCCATGTCAACCCGACTGTAACTGATGACGTTTACCAGGCGGCAGCGTTCTGCCCTGAAAAATGTATTGAGATAAAAGAGTAACTCCACACCCCGTTCTCAGCCAAGGAGGTTTTCATGGATGCGGCCACCCTTATTCCAACCCCCGATCAGATCCCTGTTGGCTGGGGCTGGTTCCAGGTTCTGCTGACCCTGACCTTTTACCTGCATGTCCTGGCCATGGACACCATGCTGGGTCTGGTCATCATTGCCTTCATCCACCATTTTTCCTCAGAGAACAAGTCTCTTCCGGTCACCCGGGAAATCTCAAAAAAACTTCCGTATGCCATTGCCCTGGCCGTCAATCTCGGCATCGCCCCCCTGCTTTTCGTCCAGGTTCTCTATGGCCACTTCATCTATGTCAGCTCAGTGCTCATGGGTGTTTTCTGGCTCTCCATAGTGCTCCTCCTGATCGTGGCCTATTACTCAGCCTATATCTACAGCTATCGTTATCAATCCATGCGGGCGGGCCGAATGGTCACCTCCGGCATTACCATGTTCTCGCTGCTGAGTATTGCATTTTTTCTCAGCAACAACATGACGTTGATGCTCCACCCCGAATCCTGGGTACGGTACTTCGAGCATTCGGACGGTTTTCTGCTCAACCTTGGTGACCCGACCATCATCCCCCGATACCTCCACTTTGTCACCTCAGCGGTCGCTGTCGGCGGCCTGGGTATTTCCCTGTTTTACACCTACAGGTCCTCCCGGGGGCATGAAGGCTGCACCCGCTGGATCAGATACGGCTGCAACTGGTTTGCCGGAGCCACCATCGTCAACTTTGCGCTGGGTTTCTGGTTCCTCGGTGCACTGCCGGAAGGACTTATCAAACCGGTAACGCTTGTCGGCGGCCTGTTTTCCCTGTTTCTGATCATGGCCCTGATCACCGCCATCCTTGCGGTGATCGCTGCCATGCGCTATCGTCCCCTGCCTGCCGCCGGACTGCTCCTGGCCACGCTGTTCTTCATGGTTCTGGTCCGTGAATTTCTACGGGTATCCTATCTCAAACCCTGGTTTTCCCCGGTCGAACTCACGGTCCAGCCGGGGGGCTGGTCCCCTTTCCTGCTCTTTCTGCTCAGCTTTATCGCAGGCCTGATCCTTATCGGCTGGATGCTGAAGACAACCCTGGCCGCCGCGCATAAAAAGGAGGCCCGGTCATGAATTATCCCGTCCTGAACCTCGATGTCTTCGGCGGTGGTCTGCTGATCGCCCTGATAGCCGTTTTTCATGTCTACATTGCCCACTTTGCCGTTGGCGGCGGCCTCTTTCTGGTTCTGACCGAGCACAAAGGGTACCGGGAGCAAAATCCGGCCATTATTGAATATGTCCGCAGGCATGCAAAATTTTTCCTGCTGGTGACCATGGTTGCCGGATCCATGACCGGAGTCGGTATCTGGTTCACCATTGCCCTGCTCAATCCCGGAGCCACCTCGGTCCTCATTCACAACTTTGTGTTCGGCTGGGCCACGGAATGGGTCTTTTTCCTGCTTGAAATCATCTCCATCTTCATCTACGCCTACACCTTTGACAGCCTTGACCGGCGGACCCACCTGCTCATGGGCTGGATCTATTTCGGTGCGGCCTGGATGTCACTCTTTATCATCAACGGAATCATTGATTTCATGCTCACTCCGGGCAACTGGATAGAAAACCACAGCTTCTGGTCCGGTTTTTTCAACCCCACCTTCTGGCCGGCTCTTTTTTTTCGGACCGCACTTGCCCTGATATTTGCCGGCCTGTTCGGCCTGCTGACCGCCACCCGGATAAAAAATCCGGAATTACGCCACCACCTGGTTCGTTACTGCGCACTCTACCTGCTGATTCCTTTTGTCCTTCTGCTCGGCTCTACCTGGTGGTATAAAATCGCGCTGCCGCCGGAACTTCGAACCATGATCTTCCAGCTCATGCCGGAGATGCAGCCTTATATCACCGGGTTCATCCTCTTCTCTGCAGTCCTGTTCCTCGGCGGCCTGCTGATGGCCATTCGGCTGCCGCGCTGCATGAGCTGCAGTGCAGCGGTGATCATGGTCGTTATCGGCCTGCTGTACATGGGCTGCTTTGAATTCATCCGCGAAGGCGGTCGCAGGCCGTATATTATCCGCAACTACATGTACTCCAACTCCATTCTCAAGCAGGACCTGCAAGCAGTCCGGCAACAGGGAGTGTTGAAGACCGCAAAATGGTCCAGGGAAAAACGAGTAACCAGAGACAACCGGCTCACCACCGGCAAAACCCTGTACAATCTTCTCTGCCTCTCCTGCCATTCCATCGGCGGGCCGTTAAACGACATCAAGCCGATGACGAAGAACTTCACCCCCTGGGGCCTGGAAAACATGATCGGCGCCATAGACCGTTTTCACCCCTACATGCCGCCCTTTGCCGGAACCAGACTGGAGGCGAAGGCATTGGCCTATTATATTGCCTTTGGTCTCAATGGTCGACAGGACCCCTCCGAACCTGTTGCCATTCAACCGCTGGCCGAGGTAAAAATACCGGCGTTCAACCGGGAAACGGATACCTATGTCCTGCTTGCCTGGACAGATATGGGCATGCAGGCCATCACCGATGCCAGCCGGAGCTGGATGATGCTGCCGCCGGGAGCCAATCTGCACGCCCAGTTAATCAAACGCGGTGAGATACCCGAAGTGGTAACTGAAAATGTGCAGATCAGCTACAAGATCGACCCGGCCTTTGCGCATCCTGCCGCTGCAATTGAATTCTGGCAGAATGCACCGCTGCTCTATGGCAAAAAGATCAAACCCGACACCGGCCTTTCCGGCAACCCGTTGACCGGAACCATGAAAGCCGGAGAGTTGGACTTCAGCGCCGACCTGCTGCCGGTTGTCCCCTACCCGGCCGGTGGCGGCTATATGCCCTATCCGGACATGACCCTGACGGCCACTGATACAACGGGAAAAGTCCTGGCCACCACCAAGACCGTGATCCCCGTCGCCACGGAAATGGGTTGCAGTACCTGCCACGGCGGCCAGTGGCGGGTTGACGGCAGGGCCGGATTATCGAGGACAACAGCCGACAATATCCTGGCCGTTCATGACCGGCTGTCCGGGACCGACCTCAAGCAGCAGGCAGCCTCGGGACGGCCCGTCCTGTGCCAGCAATGTCACGGTGACAGTCGCTTCGGTCTCCAGGGCAACGGCCGGCAACTCAACATGTCGGCCTCAATTCACGGCTTTCATGCCAACTTTCTTGATCCCCAGGGGGCCGATGCCTGTACAGCCTGTCATCCGGCCGCCGACAATGGGGCCAGCCGTAGTTTTCGCGGCATTCACCACACCCTTGAGCTCAAATGCACCAACTGCCATGGCTCTCTGGCCGACCACGCCCTCAGCCTGCTCAAGGCGGAACAGGCTGCCGGAAAAAAACGGGCATCCGTTCTCATGGAAAACCTGAAGCCGGAAATGGTTGCCGACGTCGCGGAAATCATCCCCAGGCAGCCCTGGGTCAATGAACCCGACTGCCTGAACTGTCATGTGGACTTTCAAACACCTGAGGATGACATTACCTTTAACAAATATACGAAAAACGAGGCAGCACTGTTTCGCAACCGTACCGATGCATCAGGGCAGCTACGCTGCAGTGGCTGTCATAACGCTACCCACGCCCTCTATCCGGCGGTTAACCCCTACGGCAGGAATCTGGACAACCGGCAACCACTGCAGTATCAGAATGCACCCTTTCCCATCGGCTCCAACAAGGGCTGCGCGGTCTGCCATACCGTGCCAATGGATGAAGAAATGCACCATCCCAACATGCTGCACACCTTTCGCAACCAGTAGAAAAGACGGACAGGGCCGTGGTCGCATCCGCGACAACGGCCCTCTTCACCTCTTATGCTTTTCCTCGCCCTGCTCTGGATCTCCTGGTGCATTCTGCACAGCCTGCTGATCACCTCAACCGTCAACAGCTGGTTCAAAAAAAAAGGCGGGCTGTATCTTGGTCTGTACCGCCCCGGCTACATCCTCTTTTCCATTCTTACCCTGATCCCGATCCTCTACTATCAGTATACGCTGCCCCAACGGCTGCTCTTTTCCTGGCACGGCTACCGGCGGTTGCTGCAGTTTTTTCTACTGAGCTACGCCGTCATCCTTTTCTGGTATGGAAAAAAAAATTACGATATGGCGTTCTTTCTCGGCCTGAGCCAGTGGCGGGATTATCGGACCGGAAAACCGACCCGGCAATTTCCCTTTCGCTGTTCCGGAGTACTCCAGTATGTCCGTCACCCCTGGTACAGCGGCGGCATAGCCCTGCTCTGGGCACTGGGACCGATAACCGATGCGGGCTTGCTCGTCAAATCCATTCTCACGGTCTACCTGATTATCGGTACTCTGCTTGAGGAACGGAAATTACGACACGAACTGGGAACCGAATATGAACACTATTGCAGCCAGGTGCCCATGCTCGTTCCCTGGCGGGGAAAAGTTGCCCTGCAGACCGGAGCTGAGAAACATGAACAGGGATGATCTGAAACCTCGGCACGAACCCATCCCGTACACTGCTTTAGAGCCCTCCGGTATCTTGATCAAGATTTCAATGGAGAAGGCAAATTTAATGGTATATACTGTTCTATAATATATTCTAATGCGGGGTTTGCCTGCAACCCAGGTAGGATGCATAGCTGTCAAGCTAAGGCAAATCCAGTAACATATCAGCATGTTATGTTACGTAGAAGCCCGCCCCGCGGGCGATTGTTGGCAGAAACATCAATATGACGCATAATTATCGCCCGCGGGGCGGGCTCCTACGGTATCCTTAGCCCCTGATATTATAGATAATTTGTGTTAGATTGACGGCTATGGGGTGGGCAGTGCCCACCCCATAGCGTTGACAATATGATAAAAGGAGCAGCATGATTTTCCCGGAGTCTGCGCTTACCTGTTTTTTATGACACAAATCCAGGCGTAAGGCACTAAGGCGTGAACGGTTTTCAGCCGGGACCCGCGCTGCAAAAGTTGATGTATTCATCCGCTGAGACAACGTTCCACGATTATATTTTTTTTGTCACAAACTCAGGAAACGCACAGGCATTGAGAAGGAAAGGTCAGAGGTAGCGGAATTATGGCTGCAGAAAACTGCACAGAGCGGCAACAGGATCAGGGACGCGGCATAATAATAGGCGGATCGGGATTAATCGGAGGCGCGCTTGTCCATCACTTCAAGACCAGAGTCGAGAACACCGAAATCCTGGCCCCGAACAGTAAACGGCTCAGCCTCAACAAACCAGCCGACATCCAGTTGTATTTTCGGCAATATCGCCCGAACTTCATCATCAATGCCGCCATTGCCGCCATCAACAGTGATGCGCAGCTGGCCTATGAAACAAACTACCTGGGCGCCCTGAACCTGGCCGAGGTGGCCATAGAACACAACATCCCCTACATCCACATCAGCTCGGCGGCGACCATGCCCATGGGCACCAATCTCTCGGAAGAGGATCGACTGCCGCTGCGGCCGAACCTGCCGAACTATTCAAAATCCAAGCTGATGGCGGAACTGACCCTTGAGCATCTGGCCAGGACCAGGGGACTGGATTTTACCACCGTCCGGCTCTCCATCGTCTACGGCAAGCACGATCATAAAATCCAGGGGTTCCACCGGCTGCTCTATTCCATCGCCGATCAGGCCATGCCCATTCTGCTGACCAGGAAAAAGGCCATGCATTCCTACAGCAATGCCCGGAAGATCTCCCCGTTTGTCCATCACCTGCTCAACAACCGAAAGGAGTTCTCAGGTCAGGCCTATAACTTTGCCGACCCGGAACCGGTTGACCTCAGCCATCTTATCCTGACGATCAAGGCCCTGCTCGACCTGAAGACGCCTCGGAAAGTATACCTCCCCCTTCCCATTGCCCGGACCGGCAAAAACATGATTTCCTGGTTCATCGGCAAACTCAACAGAATCGGGATTGAGGCCCGGATGCCCGGTGAGCTCATGTTTCTTGAGAGTTTTTATAAGAGCCAGACCCTGTCCACCAAAAAACTGCTCCAATCGAGCTATCAGGACCCACAACCCGAGGCAACCATCTACTCGGAACTGCCGGCCCTGATAGAATATTACCTTACCCGGTGGGAACATCTTAACCTGATCACCACCTTTAATACGGAATTTTACTCGCCCAAGAACAATCTGGACGACTTTAAAACCGACCCGGCCAAGCTGCTCGCTGCTGTCCATAAACAAAATAATCGCTAGTCTCGGCGACCGCTGCCAAGACTAACGGACAGCGGCCCACTGGACTCCGGAATCCATACATTCTTTTTCAATGATTAAATTTTTTTCCATATTTTTTGTCGCTGCCGGGATCGCCGGCCTGTTCTTTGGCCTGATTCCCACCCTGCGCATCTGCCATAAAGCGGAAAAACATTTTACCGCCTGGAGAGTGCTTGCGTCCTTCATCATGTTTTTCGTTATCGGCTACGTGTCGCTGCTCTATCTCCTGCAGGCCCAGGATACTGTCCCATACACCTATCTATTGATAGCACTGGTTTTATTCGGCGGCTCCCTCTTTGTCACCCTGGTGGTCCGCCTGAGCCTGCATTCCATCGAGGAACTGCAGGACGCGGCTGCCGTGGAACGGCACCATGCCCTTCACGACGGCCTCACCGACCTTCCCAACCGTACCTTGCTTCATGAGCGGATAGACCAGGCCATCCTGGAGGCAAAACGTTCCGAGATGCCGATAGCGGTTCTGCTCATGGATCTTGACCGATTCAAAGAAATAAACGATACCCTGGGCCATTATTACGGTGACTATGTGCTCCAGCTCATCGCCCCGCGCCTGCGAGGCTGCATCCGGGAATCAGATACCATCGCCCGCCTGGGCGGGGATGAATTTGCCGTGGTCCTCCCGGGTGTAACCCTTGAAAAAGCGGCCGCCATCTCCGATCAGATGGCCCGGGTGATGGAAGAGAGCTTCCAGATCGAAGGCAATGATCTGCATCTTGACATCAGCATCGGCATTGCCATGTTTCCGGAACACGGGCTGGAAAGCGACACCCTGCTCCAGCATGCCGATGTGGCCATGTATGTCGCCAAGCGAAGTGAAGGCAACTATGCGGTATACGATGCGGCCCAGGATGAACACAGCATGAACCGGCTGATGCTCACCGTTGAGCTGCGCAAGGCCGTGGAAGGGGAACAGCTGGTCCTCTACTATCAGCCGAAATTTTCTCTGGCCGAACAGCGGGTCTGCGGAGTTGAGGCCCTGGTCCGCTGGCAGCATCCCGATCACAGCCAACTCATCCTTCCCAATGATTTTATCCCCGTTGCCGAGCAGACCGGACTCATCAGGCCGATCACCTACTGGATACTGGATACGGCCTTTGCCCAGTTCAGCCGCTGGCAGCAGGACGGATATACCGTTCCGATTGCCATCAACTTATCGGCAAAGAATCTGCACGACGGAGAGGCCTATACCCAGATCAGGGAACTGCTGGCAAAGTGGCAAATCGACGCTCACTTCATCACCCTTGAAATTACGGAAGGCAGCATGATGGCTGACCCCGATCGCGCCTTCCGGGTAATCGAAGACCTGCACGGCCTGGGTATCCAGTTCGCCATTGATGACTTCGGCACCGGCTATTCGTCGCTGGCCTACCTGAAACGATTACCGGCCAGTGAAGTAAAGATCGACAAATCCTTTGTCATGGATATGACCACTGACGAAAACGACAGGGTCATCGTCAAGTCCACCATTGATCTTGCAAACAACATGGGCCTGAGACCGATTGCTGAAGGAGTTGAGCACAAAGAGGTCATGGAAAAACTGCTCGAACTCGGCTGTGAAACCGTTCAGGGCTTCTACCTCTGCCGTCCCCTGCCCCCGGAAGAGGTTCTGGCACAGATCGACAAGCTCAACCGTACCCCTTAAATTAGACCCTCTCCAGCATGCTTGCGCACATCTGGAGCACTGCACAACAGTTACATTCCGGGTGACTGCAAGTTTCCTGCATGCACCTGAATAGTTATGCTTCCATATACCCACAATCGTCCCGTCACAGGGTACCTGCATCCCGACCTCCCGGCATGACAAGAATGTAGACACTCTTCATTATTGTCAACATAGAGACAAAACCCCGCCTCCAGTCCTCTCCGACCCCGGACCGTTAAAATACCCCAACCTATTGATATAAAAATGGAACTCCTGTTTTTTCTCATCCGGCACATCTCTTGCGCTTTAACCTGTACTCCAACAGCAAAGAAGAATGTGTACGAGACAAAGTACCTTACCGCTGCCGGGGCAATGTCAAAAAACAACTTACGGGAAGAAATCATGGAAGCGGTTGCACTGAAAAGTCGGGAAAAACAGATTCACGTCAAAGGTGAAGCCCCATTTAATATTACCTGTGACCAGGACAGCCTGGCCGGAGCGGTCAGTCAACGGGCCTGTGTCTTCTGCGGCTCACGGGTGGTGCTCTACCCCATAGCCGATGCCCTTCATCTTGTCCACGGCCCCATCGGCTGTGCGGTCTACACCTGGGATATCAGGGGGGCGCTTTCTTCGGGACCGGAACTGCATCGGCTCTCCTTTTCCACCGATCTCCAGGAGATGGACGTTATTTTCGGCGGCGAGAAAAAACTGCGCCATGCCCTGCTTGAACTGATTGAGCGCCATCACCCGAAAGCCGCCTTTGTCTACTCCACCTGTATTGTCGGCATCATCGGCGATGATCTGGAGGCCGTCTGCCGCCAGGTGGAGGCGGAGACCGGTATCCCGGTCATTCCGGTCCAGTCTGAAGGATTCATGGGCAATAAACGGGCGGGCTACCAGGCCGCCTGTGACGCCATGTTCCGCCTGATCGGCAGCGGAAATACTCAAGCGATCTCCAGATTTTCTCTCAACATCCTGGGTGATTTCAACCTGGCCGGTGAAATCTGGATGATCCGGGAATATTACCAGCGGATGGGAATAGAGGTGGTGGCCAACATTACCGGTGACGGCCGGGTGGACGACATCCGCCGGGCCCATGGCGCCGCCCTGAATGTGGTGCAGTGTTCCGGCTCCACCATGGGCCTGGCCGACATGATGGAAAAGGAATACGGGGTGCCCTCCATGCGGGTGTCCTACTTCGGGATTGAAGACATGTCCGAGGCCCTGTACGACATTGCCCGTTTCTTCCAGAAGAAATACCCCCACGATCCAGAGGCTGAGGCGATCATGGAAAATACAAAAATCCTGGTCCAGAAGGAGGTCGGCCGCCTGGTCCCGCAGCTGGAGCAGTATCGCCGGGCCCTGGCCGGCAAAAAAGCAGCCATCTATGTGGGCGGCTCCTTCAAGGCCTTTTCCCTGGTCAAGGCCTTCCGGCTGATCGACATGGAGGTGGTCCTGGTCGGCTCCCAGACCGGAACCAAAGAGGATTATGCAGAGCTCGAAGCCATCACCGATCCCGGCACCATCATTGTCGATGACTCCAACCCCCTGGAACTGACTTCTTTTCTCAAGGAAAAAGGGGTGGATATCTTTGTCGGAGGGGTCAAGGAGCGCCCCATCGCCTACAAGCTCGGCATTGGTTTCTGCGACCATAACCACGAACGAAAAGAGGCCCTGGCCGGATTTGAGGGCATGCTCAACTTTGCCCGCGAGGTCTACTCCTCGGTCATGAGTCCGGTCTGGCGTTTTGTGCCGCGAATTCAGAAGTCGGAGAACGGAGAACGGAAGTCGGAACAACAGCTCTGAGAGCACTACTTTTTCTTTTCAATTTGTAACTATTCAGGAGCACCCCACGGAGTCTACGCTCGAAGTCTGCGCTTATCTACCTCTCTGCACGGTCAGGCCTGATTCACATAGGAATCACTATAGTTCACAGGCCTGACTGCACAGATATGGGGCACTCCTGAACAGTTACAGGTGGTGGTAGGGCTAGTTCTCTGCCCCTACCTGAATAGTTACT
The DNA here is from genome assembly GCA_011051825.1 of Desulfobulbus sp. Classification (GTDB taxonomy): domain Bacteria; phylum Desulfobacterota; class Desulfobulbia; order Desulfobulbales; family Desulfobulbaceae; genus DRLX01. The sequence goes on along the minus strand of DRKH01000151.1, from coordinate 1,246 downwards.
TCAATTTTACCGGAAAGCACATCATGACGAAAAATCATCCGAATTATATATCCACCACCAACGCCTGCAAGCTGTGTAAACCGCTGGGTGCCTGCCTGGCCTTCAAGGGCATCGAGGGCACGGTTCCCTATCTGCACGGTTCCCAGGGCTGTGCCACCTATATGCGGCGCTACATCATCAGCCATTATAACGAACCCATTGATATCGCCTCGTCTTCTCTTTCTGAAAAGCATGCCGTCTACGGCGGGGGGCCGAACCTGAAGCTGGGGTTGACCAATGTGGCTAAAAAGTACCAGCCACGGATGATCGGCATTGCCACCACCTGTCTGACCGAAACCATTGGTGACGATGTACCCATGTTTCTACGGGAATACGCACAGGATACCAACGATTCTTCCGATGAATTGCCCGATTTCGTCAACGTCTCGACCCCGAGTTATGCAGGCACGCACATGGAAGGATTTCATGGCGCCGTCTACGAAGTCATCCGGCAGCGGGCCCAAGGCGGACCCAAAACCGAAACAGTGAACCTGCTGCCCGGATTTGTCTCCTCGGCGGATTACCGGCTGCTCAAGGAAATCATGGCTGATTTCGAGCTCGACTGCACCATGCTGCCCGACCTGTCCGAGACCATGGACGGTCCGGCCCTGCTGGAATACGAAAAAATTCCTGCCGGCGGCACCCCGCTTTCAGCAATCAAGACCATGGGCCGCAGCCGGGTGACCATAGAACTTGGCCGCACCCTGGGCAACGAAGCGAGCGGCGGCAAAGAATTGGAAGAATCACACACAATTCCCAATCACCGTCTCGGCATGCCCATCGGCATCGAGGAGACCGATCGTTTTTTTGATCTGCTTGCACGCCTCAGCGGTCGTCCGATGCCGGAGAAATATCGACTCGAACGGGGCCGGCTGGTGGATGCCTATGTGGACGGCCATAAATATATCTTCGGCAAAAAGGCCATCATCTACGGCGAGGAAGATCTGGTGGTCGGCATGAGCGGCTTTCTAGCCGAAATTGGTATTTTCCCGGTCCTCTGCGCATCCGGCGGCACCTCGGGACGACTTGCAGGCGCGATCTCGGAGGTCACTGCGGACATTCTGCCGGAACAACCCCGGGTCCATGAGGGCATGGATTTTTTTGAAATCAGCGAGATGGCCGAGAGCCTTGAACCGGATCTCATTATCGGTCACTCCAAGGGCTATCCCCTGGCCAGAAAGCTGAACATACCGTTGATCAGGGTCGG
>DRKH01000150.1 GCA_011051825.1 Desulfobulbus sp. | reverse complement strand
CAGACCAGCTTCAGCGCCCGACAGGATGCCCTGCTCAAGGCCTTTGTCGATATCATCCATGATGATCACTCTCTGCACCGCTTTTTTCAGATCTGTGTCACCGTGCCCCTGTTGCTGGGAGACATCCGTGCCCGGTTCTACCTTTTCGAAAAAAAAACCGACGGTTTCCTCTGTGTCTGCGACAGTGACAACGGCCTGCTTGATCCTCCACGCCCGGCTGATGGCGAGCTCCCGGGAGCGGTCCGTACCGTTTTGGAACATGATGGTCAGCTGCTCTACCCTCTGTTCCCCAGGACCGGCACAACACAGCAGGAGGTGCAGGCCGGACATTCCAGCGGCGGACCATACGATCCGGACCCCTATTTTGCCAGCCACTCATTGCTCGGTCTGTACGGCATCTCCCCGCTTGAACTATTCGACCATTCGGACAGGGAGTTTTTTCGGTTCCTCACCCGCTGGATCGGAAATATGCTCAACAACCGGCTTATCGTCAATCGTCACCTGGAACATCTGCAGTTTCTCAGTGATCTCGGCCGGGACATCGGTCACAATATCATTGTCCCCAATATGTATCTCAAGCATTTGTTACGGCAGGTGGAAAAACAGATCGAGGGCTTGAAAAAGATAGAGCGGGAGGCTGAAGTATTGGCGGCCCACGGCATTACCACCAGGCAGTATGTGAGTCTACTCGGCAGTTACCGTGAAAAACTCGACATTCTTGAGCAATCGCATCGGGACCTGCTCAAACAGCACAATCAGATAACCCTGTTTCTGGAAAGTCTGTTCAGGGAACAGCATTTCAGCCAGGGACATCTGGTGCTGAAGCCGACCCGCTGTCTGGTTGAGCGGGATATTATTCAGCCCCAGCTCGATCTGTACAGGAAAAAATTTGAGAGCCGGGGCATTACGGTTGATAAACCGGTCAATCTCTACGGGCAGGAGTTTCCCCTGATGGTGGACGTCGGTCTGCTCTCCCAGGTGTATGCCAATCTTTTTTCCAATGCGGTCAAATATACCGAGGAAATTATTGATCATGAGGGCAAAAAGCGCAAGGCCATGGCTTACGGGGCCGAAGAGGTACAGGATTTTCCCGAACCCGGCCGCAAGGGAATCAAGTTCAATGTCTTCACCACTGCCCCACCCCTGTCCGAGGATGAGCGTCAGGCCATCTTTGAGGAGGGAAAACGGGCGAAAAACAGCCGGGGAATTGAAGGTTCCGGGCACGGCCTTGATTTTATCCGCCGGGTTATCGAGGTGCATGGTGGAAAAGTCGGCTGCGAGGCAACACCTGAGGGAAACAATTTTTATTTTATTCTTCCGATTTCATCGGTGGGTCAGGAAAAAAACGAATTCCCTCGATGAAGCTGGCCGGTTGTCGACCGGAGAAACGTGGCTGCTCAAGGGGCATACCAGCTCAACCCCTGAATTCGGTGGTCCGGCATTGTACGTGTAGTACTCCTGAACAGTTACCGTTTATCTACTTTTTATCCGATCAGAGAAGCGCACACCGGCGGGCTGTGAGACAGGGCGGTCAATCACCAACAGGGTAAGGGCAACAAGATGAACATCAACACCATGCGGCTGCGCGGATTGATTCGCAAGGAAAGCCTGCAGATAATTCGCGACCCTTCCAGTATCGGGATTGCCTTTGTTCTGCCGGTGTTCCTTCTGCTCATCTTCGGTTACGGAGTTTCTCTGGATGCCCGTAATGTCGGGATTGCCCTGGTCGTTGAGCAGCCCGGTCCCGAGGCATCATCGTTGATCAGTGGTTTCCGTCAGTCCGATTATTTTGCGCCCCGGGTCATGTTGTCCATTCAGCAGGCGGAACAGGCCATGATGGAGCGCAAGGTGGACGGTATCGTCTGGTTGCGGGCTGATTTTGCCCGGCAGCTTCGTTCCGGTCGAAGTGCCCCGGTGGCCATTATCGTCAACGGGGTCGATGCCAACAAGGCCCGTCTCATTGAAGGCTATGTGGGCGGGGTATGGATGCAGTGGCTGAGCCGGACGGCAACGGCAATCGGGCAGCCTCTGCATGTCCCTGTCAAGGTGGAGCAGCGGATATGGTATAATCCTGCCGTCCGCAGTCGAAACTATCTGGTCCCGGGACTTATTGCCGTGATTATGACGCTGATCGGGGCCATGCTCACCTCCATGGTTGTGGCCAGAGAATGGGAACGGGGAACCATGGAGGCTCTGCTGGTCACGCCGGTGTTGGTTAAGGAAATTCTGCTGGGAAAAATCATCCCCTATTTCATCCTGGGTATGGGGGGGATGCTGCTTTCGGTGGCCATGGCTTTTTTTCTTTTTCATGTACCGCTGCACGGCTCAATGCTTGCTCTGGCGGCCTCTTCGGCCCTGTTCATGTTGACGGCCATTGCCATGGGCCTGCTTATATCTACTGCAGCAGGCACCCAGTTCGTTGCCGGGCAGATAGCCATAGTGGTAACCTTTCTGCCCGCCTTTATTCTCTCGGGTTTTGTCTTTGATATCAATTCAATGCCCGTTGCTATTCAGTGGCTGACCCACCTGGTTCCCGCTCGATACTTCGTCGCTATCCTGCAAACTATTTTTCTCGCCGGTGATGTCTGGCCGATTTTTATTGTCAACTCGGCCTGGCTTGCATGCATGGCCATTGTCTTTTTCCTGATTATCCGCAAAAAATCCAACAAGAGGCTGCGTTGATCATGCTGATGCTCAGGCGAATTTTTTCACTTATGATCAAAGAGTTTCTTACCCTGCTCACCGACAAGAAGAGCCGTATGGTGATCATTGTTCCGCCGGTGGCTCAGCTCATTATTTTTGGCTATGCGGCCAGTTTTGATCTTAACCATATCAGTTATGCGGTCTTTAACGAGGATCAAGGGGTCGAGTCAAGGCAATTGCTGGCCGGTTTTGCCGGTTCCGATGTTTTTGCCCGTTACGGCACCATTGGACATGACGGCGAAATTGCCCCTTTGCTCGACACCGGTAAGGTGTTGCTGGTTCTGCACGTCAGCCGTCAATTTTCCGAAAATCTTCATCTGGGTAAACCTGCCCCTCTACAGGTGTTACTCGATGGCAGGAACTCCAATACGGCCATGCTGGCACTTAACTACGTCCAGGCTATTGTTCAGTCGTTTAATGGGAAATGGATTCGGGAACATGGCGGCAAGGGGCCGCCGGCAATTCTTGTTCAGCGGGCCTGGTTTAATAAGACCCTGGATTCGCATTGGTTTATCATTGTCGGTATTGTCGCCCTGTTGAACCTTGTTGTCACTCTTGAAGTCACCGCGCTGTCGGTTGCCCGCGAACGTGAAGCAGGGACCTTTGACCAGCTGCTGGTCACCCCGATGACGCCCTTTGAAATATTGGTGGGCAAGTCGTTGCCGGGCTTGATTATCGGGGTATTTGAAGCCTCGTTTATCATCACCCTTATTGTCTTCTGGTTCCATGTCCCTTTACGGGGAAGTCTTGCCGCTCTCTATCTGGGGATTTTTATCTTCCTGCTTTCGGCCATCGGCATCGGCCTTATGATTTCATCACTGTCGGTGACCCAGCAGCAGGGCTTGATGGGTGCTTTTCTTTTCATGGTCCCTGCCGTCATCTTGTCCGGATTTGCAACCCCGATTGAAAATATGCCCCGGCTGGTGCAGTGGTTTACCTATCTTAACCCCATGCGTTATTTCCTGATAATTGTTCGTTCGGTTTTTTTGCAGGGTGCCTCTTTCAATTTGCTCTGGAGTCAGTACTGGCCAATGTTGCTGATCGGAATATCGTCGTTAAGTATTGCGGCGGTTCTGTTTCGAAAACGGATGTATTGACCTCAGGGCTGCAGAAAATGTAACTATTCAGGTAGGGGCAGAGAACCAGCCCTACCACCACCTGTAACTGTTCAGGAGTGCTCCGTATCTGTGCAGTCAGGCCTGTGAACCATAGTGATTCCTATGTGAATCAGGCCTGACCGTGCAGAGAGGTAGATAAGCGCAGACTTCGAGCGTAGACTCCGTGGGGTGCTCCTGAACAGTTACCAGAAAATAAGAATTATCCCGTGATGGGCCGGATTTTGTTTCGCAGCCCTTTTACCTGGCCACCTTTCATTATCCTGTTGCCAGACGGGATGGAGGAATGAATTTGAGCTGATGGCCGGAAAAGACAGCCAGCCTATTGACAAAAATGAATGCATGCGCAATCTTTGATGCAGACGGGAAGGATAAGCGAACCCTGAGGAGAGGTTCAACATTGACTATTTAACCTATTGGAGGAGTATGATGACAGATATTAAAAGAGTGGTTGTCCCGGTGGATTTTTCCAGCACCATGAATAAGGTGGTCAATTATGGCGTATCGGTGGCCGACAAGCTCGGTGCCGAGGTGCTGTTTCTGCATGTAATAAATGATTTTAACGGCTATGATATGATGCTGGTGCATCCGTCGTTTATGAGTATGACCAAGGATCTTGAGCAGAAGTCGGAAGAACGGATGGCGGCGCTGGTCGATGACTATAAGAAACGGGAACATGGGGCCCGTGGTCATGTGGTTGTCGGAGACGCTGCCGATGAAATAATTAATTTTGCCAAACTGGAAAAGGCGGACATGATTATTATCGGGACCCATGGTACCAAAGGGCTGGAGCGATTTCTCATCGGCTCCACTGCCGACCGGGTGGTTAAAAAAGCACCCTGCCCGGTGCTGGTCTTTAATCCCTTTACCTGATCCAATCAATATCCAACCACCTGTCACCTTTGCCTGCTGATATGAGCATAAGTGATCAGGGGCACGTATTTTGCCACAGGCGCGACTGGCTGCATAGAGGAGGTATCGGAGTCTCCGCTCCGCTTACCCGGAGTCTCCGCTCCGCTCCGCTTACCTGCGGCCGGTCGCGTCTGCACGAATATACGGCACCCCTGATCACTTACAGGTTTAATGTAGATGAAAACACATAGTTACTAATCCTGTGACCAGTTACGTTCAGGGCAGGTGAAACCCATAGTTACAGCCCCTGTGACAAGATACATATGAGCACCGTGTCGGCAGGAAACAGTAT
>DRKH01000149.1 GCA_011051825.1 Desulfobulbus sp. | reverse complement strand
GCGACCGGTTTCTGGATATCGGCTGCGGCTGGGGCGGGCTGGTCTGTTATGCGGCCCAAAAGTACGATGTCCAGGCCCATGGCGTGACCCTGTCGCAGAAACAGTATGACTTTGCCCGGGCCAAGGTGGAGCGGCTTGGGCTCTCCGGCCGGGTGACCATAGATTTACGGGATTATCGGGAGCTGGGCGGTGAATACGACAAGATCTCTTCCATCGGCATGTATGAGCATGTGGGTATTGCCAATTTCCCGGACTATTTCAATAAAGTACGTTCCCTGCTCCGGGACCGGGGCCTGTTTCTCAACCACGGAATTACCCGGCGGGCCAAGCACAGTAAACGAAAATTCAACCGGATCAATCCGGGCCGCCGGTTTATTCTTAAATATATTTTCCCGGGCTCGGAACTTGACCACATCGGTCACAGTCTGGAGGTGATGGAGGCCTGCGAATTTGAGATCCACGATGTTGAGGCCTGGCGTGAACATTACGGTCTGACAACCCGCCTGTGGTGTCGGCGTCTGGAGGCCAACCGGGAAGAGGCCGTTGCTCTTGTCGGCGAAGAACGCTACCGGATGTGGATCGCCTATCTGGCCGGGGTCTCCTTTGCCTTCATGGACGGTTCCCTGCGCATCTTTCAGACTGTCGCCACCAGGCATGACAAGAAAGGCCCGTCAACCATGCCGCCGACCAGGGAGTATCTGTACTCCGGAGATTTTTCAAAGTAGTCTGCAATTTGAAGTCGAGCGGTTTTTCTTTGACGCAAATATCAAGACAAGGATTGAGCGTTTCACCCATCTGTACTGGAAAAAACATTCTATTTCAAGTGGGTGCGAACAGCTGTACAAGACCACCGTCCTGAACAGTTGCCAACATAAGACACCCATTAGAAAGGAACTGTCAGGGAGTCTGAACCTGTCAGGCTGGAGGAGAAAACTGCAAGGGGCTGGTAAAGAAGGGAGCAAATCTATTGTTCATGTTCAATTTTATTCACATCCTTGGCAGGCTTCGATTCGTCGGCCTGATCCTGGTGGAATAATTTCCGGGCCCATTTAAACGGGGTGGCCAGGGTGCGCAGGACCATGTCGAACGGCGAGGTAATGATTTCCTCAAAGGCGGTGCTCTCTACCTTGGGATCGAGCAGGTTGCCGGTCACATGAAAGGTCAGGGTCGGCCGTTCCTCTTCCCCTGCCAGGATGTAGCCGATCAACGGAATCTTGGACATGTTTTTTCCAGCCTGGGTAATTAAATTGATATCAAGATTGACCTGCTGATTGAGCACATCAATGGTGCCTGCACCCCGCATGTCCATTTCCGGGGAGTCCACTTCCAGGGCTTTGACCGTGGCTATCCCCTGATCGTAATCAAACCACAGACCTATGGAGTCGACCGGCCAGCCGTTAGCGGCATAATGGGGCAGGGAAAAGGTTATAAGGGCCGGCAGGGTGTTGATGACGGCAAGAATATTGTTGAGGGTCGCGTAATTTTTCAGCAGGATTGCATCGGTATGAAGGACTGCGGTAAACTTGTCAAAGGTCCCCTCGGCAAAGGCCGTCAGATAGCCGTTTTCAAATTCAGCATCAACGATCAGCTCATTCATAAACCGGGCATTCAGTTTATCCCCCTGGAGAATAAAATCGTCGTCCACTATTTTAACCGCTATCTTTCCCGGGCCATAGCTGATGTTCAGGTCTCGTTTATTTCCTCTGCTGGTCAGGGTCATGGTATCGGCAAGAATACGGCTTCCCGGCCGGAAAAAAAGAAAGCTGTTCTCCGCCTGCAGGAAGATATCCGGTGTGTCGTTGTCGGGATCACCGGGTCCGTCCTGTTCGGGGTTGTCTTTGTTGAAGCGGAGAAGCGCCGGAACATTGTAGCCGATATTTTTAGAATGGACCGTAATTGTATCATGATAGCGTACATGAAGATCTTTGTTCAGCACCAGGTTCAATCCGGTTTTATCATACCAACCTGAGAAAGCATACTTTGACTGCGGCCGGCCGTTCTGAACCAGGAGCGCATAGGACGAGGTAACTTCACCGGTAAAGCGGAGCGGTGATGAGGGGCTCGTGGTGTTCAGGAGAAATTTTCCGGTTGAAATTTTAAACCGTCGCAGCAGGGGGGAACGGTCAAGCAGTTTTCCCATGTCACTGATGTTGACCTCCCATCCGCCGGATTCCTGAGAATGGAGCGAGAGCCCGAGTTCATCAAGGTTCACCGAGGTCATTCCTGCATCGGTTTCAACGGTCAGGCGCAGTTGGTCGGGAAACTCGAGGAACGGAGTATGGTCTTTCCGGGAGAACAGGAGGTTTTTAAGCTGAAATTGCCCCAGTTGTGTGTCCAGGGCATAGCTGCCCTGGACCTGGGTATTCAAAAGATCGGCGGAGTGCAGCTGCATTTTTTCAAGCCTGAGCCGGCCGTTGCGGTAGTTCAGCGCAAAGGGAGACAGGGTTACATCCAGTCCGGCCATCAGCCAGTTGCTCGGTTTACGGCTGGTGACGGTCAGCTGCTTGCGGTCGTAATGTATGGCAAGGGCGAGGGATTTCTGGTTCAGACCGAAAGATTGTACCTGCAGGTGATGGAGGATCACCTGCAGATCGGCCTGCAGTTTATTAAGATTATACTTTCCGCCTACCGTGAGTTCTGCCATGGAGGGGAGAACAAGACGGGTCGGCGGCAGTTTTCCCGACAGCTGGTCAACATCAAACGGCGCGGAAAAAGAGCCCAGGTGCAGAGCGGTCTTTCCTAAAAGCCAGTGGGAAGATGTCGCCGTAATCCAGCTGCTTCCTGGACGGGAATGATAGCTGATTTGCACTGGAGCCCGGCCGGATCTATCCAATCTCAGGGTCGTATTGTCGAAGGCTGTTTGAAGCTCTTTAAGTTCAATGGCAAGGTCTGTTCGTTCTTTCCGGGTTTGTATTTTTCCCGAGATACGGGCCGTGAAAAAGTTTTTCAAGCCGATGTCCAGCCCGTCCAGGGTGATTTCCGTTCCCTTCAGCTTGATTCGGCCGCCGGAAATCCGATAGGTCGCTCCACGGTAGCGAAAGAGCCCTTTGTCGACGTCAAACTTGCCGACGGCCTCAACCTCTTCGTTGTTCAGGTTAATAATCAGGGTCAGATCGGCAGCGGTTTTTCCTACGGTCTGCAGAAAAGGCAGACGAATATCATAATATTTCAGCAGGGCAAGAATACTCTCTTCCGCCTGGGCCCTGGTATTGATGTGTACTGTGAGAAGAATGTTGTCCGGATCATTAAAATTAATATCCAGCCGGCTTTCTTGACCCTTCTGGCCGTGAAAGGTGGCACCATGGGGAAGAATATGAAGCACTCCCCTGGAAAAGGTGACCTCGGCATATTCGGCTTTGATCGGTTCAAGGCCCCGGGCAAAGGTGTAGCTGCAGTCATCAATCCTGATGGAAGCGGTCAGTGTATCCAGGATTGCCGCCGGATCATGCCAGGGGACCGTACCACTAATTTTCTGGAGAAGGTAGCGGCTGCCGGTCAGGTAGTCGGTGATCCAGGGCCGAATATCCTTATCCATTTCAAAAAGGTCAACCAGGGGCTTAAGAGTATGGATTGCGTCGGTCCCCCGTCCCTGGAAGGAAATTCCGGTCGGGTCGGCCTGGACCGAGAGTTGAACCGGCAGGTAGTCGGCCAGCTTGGCCGTGAGTTGTCCGTGAACCTGGAGGGTGTCTGGATCAGCCAGAAAAGTACCGGTGGCGGAGGACTTGAATCTTTTACTGAAAAGGTTGTGAACCTTTATTTGGATATCGTCCTGCTCCTGGATGAAAGAGGCCTCCAGGCGGAAGTCCGGCGAATTCAGAATGAGGGTGAGCGCAGGTGGCGATGGTTGATTTGTACTGACGATCCGTATGTTGAAATGTGTATAATCAAGAGACCGGATTGTAATCGACGGGATAAGTTTTCGCAGGAACCGGTATGTGTTGAAAGCCCTTTTGATATACTTTTCATTCAGCTGGATCGGAACCGTGGGCGGGGCAACCTGCAGGTGGTTGATTACAAGGTTGAGCCCATTGTGCCATTTCAGCGTGATATCTTCTGCGCTTACGTTTGCCAATGAAACTCGATCCACGTGCAGACCGTTTGCCAAGACAAAAAATCCGCTGCAGACAATAACCAGCAACAGCGTGATCCAAAGTGTAACCGTGCGGGAAAAAGGGACAAAAGACATCGTAGTCGAGGCTGATAGCTGCTTTTTGCTTATTCTCGATGAAAGAACGGTGGTCGTCGGTCGGAGACGGGATATGGGCGTTGTTTTCTGAGCCAACCTCCCGCCAGGGAATGCTGCTGTGATTTTAACGAACTCCTGATGATAGTACCAGGAAAAAGAATCAAATATATCGGTTTGCCGTGAAACTGACAAGGGGTAACGGCCATTGTTGCATGAACCGGGAGCGGGGGAATGTGGAAGAGCAATTCCCTGTTTTATCTTGCCGGAACAGGTTTATTTTGTCACATTGGTAACTATTCAGGTAGGGGCAGAGAACTAGCCCTACCACCACCTGTAACTGTTCAGCGAGCAGCCCGATGATTGGTAACCGGTCACAGGATTAATAACTATGTGTTTTTGTTTTCATCTACCTTAAACCTGTAAGTGGTCAGGGGTGCTCTGCCACTGGTAAGGCGATAGGTAACGACAGGCGGATAAACCAGCATACCCCGGGGGGGTACCTGTTTTGAGCTCTGTCTTCCGTTCTCTGCTATGCCGCCCATAGGCCTTGTTGGAAAATTGATATGACGGTTTTCGGCAAAATTTTCAAGTGGTTCTTCATCGCGGTTTTCAGCCTGTTCGG
>DRKH01000148.1 GCA_011051825.1 Desulfobulbus sp. | reverse complement strand
GGTAGGGGCAGAGAACTAGCCCTACCACCACCTGTAACTGTTCAGGAGTGCTCCATATCTGTGCAGTCAGGCCTGTGAACTATAGTGATTCCTATGTGAATCAGGCCTGACCGTGCAGAGATGGGGTGCTCCTGAACAGTTACATTTTTTCTCTTATTTGAACGAGTGACACCATGGAATATCGGGACACATTGAATCTGCCCAAAACAAAATTCAAGATGAAGGCCAACCTGACCCAGAAGGAGCCCATGTACCTGAAACGATGGGATAAGGAAGACTTGTATCATAAACTTGAAGACGCAGCAAAAGGGCGTCCTCAGTATATCCTCCATGACGGCCCTCCGTACGCCAACGGGAATATCCATCTCGGGACCGCTTTTAACAAGGTTTTAAAAGATATTATTCTCCGTTCCCGGCGGATGGCAGGATTTGATGCACCCTATGTTCCGGGCTGGGACTGTCATGGGCTGCCCATTGAGCATAATGTCGACAAGGAACTTGGCGACAAAAAAAAGACCATTCCGATTCTGGCCAAGCGCGGTGCCTGCCGGAAATATGCTGAAAAATGGATCAAGACCCAGAAGAAGCAGTTCAAACGACTGGGCGTACTCGGTGACTGGGATGATCCCTATCTGACCATGAATTATCAGTACGAATCGGATATTGCCCGTGAGTTCAACAAGTTTCTCCTGTCCGGTGCCGTTGTCCGATCGAGAAAGCCGGTCTACTGGTGTGCCACCTGCAACACGGCCCTGGCCGAGGCGGAGGTGGATTATGCCGATCACACCTCTCCTTCAATTTATGTCAAGTTTCCGGTCCGGGATGATCTGTCCGACCTGGCTCCCGAACTTGGCGGTCGTCAGGTCTCGGCCCTGATCTGGACCACTACGCCCTGGACCCTGCCTGCCAACCTGGCGGTGGCCTTCCATCCCGATTTTGTCTATGCCGCAGTCGAGGTGGGTGATGAGGTATGGATACTGGCCAAGGAACTGGTTGAGCAGTGTTTTGCAGAATTTGAGATTGAAGACTACAAAATCATTGCCACCTTCAGCGCCGCCGGTATGGAAGGAAAGAAATGCCGTCATCCGTTCATGGATCGTGACTCCCTGATGGTGCTGGCCGATTACGTGACCACCGAGTCCGGCACCGGTTGTGTGCATACCGCACCCGGCCATGGCGCCGACGATTACCTGACCGGTCTTCGTTATGGGCTTGAGGTGCTCTCGCCGGTGGATGATGCCGGCCGCTATACTGCCGAGGCCGGTAAATATGAAGGTAAGCAGGTGCCGGAAGTCAATCGGGAAATCAACGATGACATGGCAGCTGACGGAACTCTGGTTAAAGAGGCGGCCATCGAGCACAGCTATCCCCATTGCTGGCGCTGTAAAAAACCGGTCATGTACCGGGCCACTGAGCAGTGGTTTATATCCATGGAAAAAAACGACCTGCGCAAAAAGGCTTTGCAGGCCATTGATGAGGTCACCTGGACTCCGGCCTGGGGCAAACAGCGTATTCACGACATGGTGGAAGGACGGCCTGACTGGTGTCTGTCCCGTCAGCGTTCCTGGGGCGTGCCCCTGACCGTACTGACCTGCAGCAGCTGTGGTGAGGTTTTGCTGGATGCCAAGGTCTGCGAGCGCATTGAAACATTGTTTGCCAAAGAGGGAGCTGATGCCTGGTTTAAGTACGAGGCCGCAGATTTTGTCGGTGACGGGGTTCAATGCGCCTGCGGTGCAACCGATTTTCGTAAAGAGATGGATATCCTTGATGTCTGGTTTGATTCCGGAACCAGCCATGCCGCTGTTCTTGAACGCAGACCCGAGTTGCGTTCTCCGGCGGATCTGTATCTGGAGGGCAGTGACCAGCATCGAGGCTGGTTTCAGTCCTCGCTCCTGACCTCGGTGGGAACCCGCGGCCGGGCCCCTTATCATGGTGTTCTGACCCATGGCTACGTGGTGGACGGCCAGGGCAAGAAGATGTCCAAATCGGTAGGGAACGTGATTGCACCCCAGGAGGTCATCGACAAGTACGGGGCCGAGGTCCTCCGGCTCTGGGTTGCCAGCGAGAATTACCAGGATGACGTCAAGGTCTCCGATGAGATTTTAAAGCATGTCTCCGATGCCTATCGCAAGATGCGCAACACCATTCGCTTTCTGCTCAGTAACCTGGCCGATTTTGATCCGAAACAGCACACGGTGTCCGATGATGCCTTTACCGAGATTGACCGCTGGGCGTTGAGCCGGTATGCCGAACTGGTCCGGCGGGTGGAAAAGGCGTATGCAGACTATGAATTTCACGCCATTTACCACAGCCTCCACAACTTCTGCGGCACGGTTGTCTCCAGCCTGTATATGGATATACTCAAAGACCGGCTTTACTGTTCGGCCACCGATGATCCGCAGCGCCGGGCTGCGCAGACTGTTATTTACCGGATACTCGACGGCCTGCTGCGACTGATGGCGCCCATTCTCTGCTTTACCACCGCCGAGGCCTGGGAGCATTTTCATGGGCTGGCCCAGAATGCACCCCTTGAGGAATCAATATTTTTTGCTGAGTTTCCCACTGTAGACGATATTGCCGGAGATAAGGAACTGGATGCCCGCTGGGAGCAGCTGCTGCAGATCCGCAGCGAAATTACCAAGGTCCTTGAGGCGGCCCGGCGTGACAAGGTGATCGGTCTGTCGCTTGATGCCGAGGTTCAACTGGCTGCGGGAGGAGAGATTGCCGATTTTATACGCGACAACATGGCTCTGATTAAAGACCTGTGTATTGTTTCGAGTCTGCAAGTGGTTGATGAGCTGGAACAGGCAGAAGGTATGGAAGTCGGGGAGGCCGAAAGCATAGAGGGATTGACCATCGGCGTTCGCCCGGCAGCAGGAGCAAAATGCGAACGATGCTGGGTCGTCGAACCCTCGGTCGGCCAGAATGCTGAGCATCCGACCCTGTGTGCCCGCTGCCTGGGTGTTGTCCGCTCCCTGGCGGACTGAGTCGCCAGCCGTGCGCTTTTTTATTCTTTTTCTGCTGGTTGTCGTGCTGGATCAGCTCACTAAACTGTGGGTGGTGCACAGTTTTGAGCTCTACCAGTCGCTGGTGATTATCCCCGGGTTTTTCAGTCTGACTTACCTGACCAATACAGGGGCGGCGTTCGGTATGCTGGCCGGTCATCCTGTCTGGTGGCGGCAACTGTTTTTTGTCGGTGTGGCCCTGATTGCCCTGGTAGCAATTTTCTTTCTTCATAGAAAAATTGCTGCTGAGAACCGCTGGTATACGGTCAGCCTTGCCCTGATAGCCGGTGGCGCGGTCGGCAACCTGATCGACCGGGTGCGGCTTGGGGCAGTGGTTGATTTTCTCGATTTTTACGTATCAACCCACCACTGGCCCGCCTTTAACCTGGCGGATTCGGCCATTACCACCGGCGTGGGCATTTTCCTGCTGATCAACTTTAGCCAAAGCAGAAAAGAGAAGCACGGTAAGAGCGTTTAAACCGCTTAAACCGCTTAAGCCGTTTAAACCGCTTAATCTGCTTAAACCGTTTAAACCGCTTAAGCCGCTTAAACCGTTTAAACCGTTTAATCCGTTTAAACTGCTTAAACTGCTTGAACCGCTTAAACTGTTTAAACCGTTTAATCTGCTCAAACGGCTTAACCCGTTTGAGCGGCTTAGATATTTATCCACCTTCACCTTGAACCCGTAACCGTATCCGATATGAAGAAAACAGCACTACTCTTTCCCGGCCAGGGATCGCAATATGTGGGCATGGGACAATCCTTTGTCCAGGACAATGCAGAGGCACAAAAACTTTTTACGATGGCCGAGGAAATCAGCGGTATTCCCCTGCAGCAACTCTGCTTTGAAGGCCCCATGGAAGATCTGACCAGGGTTCTGCACCTGCAGCCGGCATTAACGGCGGTCAACCTGGCCTGTCACCAGTATCTGTTCCATTTACTGCCGGATTTTAAACCAGCCTTTGTTGCCGGTCACAGCCTGGGTGAATATTCCGCTCTTCAGGCCGCCGGCGTGCTGAGTTTGGAGGACACCATGCGTCTGGTCACAAAACGTGGCGAGCTGATGGAACGGGAAGGGGCGGCAAATCCAGGTGGCATGCGGGCGGTGCTCGGCCTGACCATAGAGGCACTCGACGAGATACTCGACGGGTATACAGGCGATGGAGTGGCAGTGGTGGCCAACCATAACTGCGAGAAACAGGTAGTCATCTCCGGTAATACAAAAGGTCTTGATGAGGTCTCGGCCCTGTGTGGCGAGCAGGGCGGCAAGGTCATCCCGCTCAAGGTCAGCGTGGCCAATCACAGTCCGCTGGTTGCCGGGGCCGTGCAAGATTTTGCCGCCTTTATGGACGGAATTTCTTTTGAACAGCCGCAGATATCCCTGCTCTTTAATGCCACTGCCCAGCCACAGAAGGATCCGGCCGAAATCAGGAACATCATGGCCCGCCAGATCGCCTCCCGGGTGCGCTGGTTTGAAATTATCCGGCAGATGGTGGGCCAGGGGGTTGAGGTCTTTGTCGAACTCGGGCCCAAAACCGTCCTCACCGGCCTGATGAAAAAGATCCTGCCGCGCAAATCGGAAATTCTTTGCCTGCAGGCCGACACCCCTGAGTTGATCAGTCGGGTTGTGCAGGAGATCTCTGCTTAAAAAAAAGCAGGTCGGACTTCAGTCCGACAACTATAAATAGTAGGATTTCCTCCACCCCGCTACGGAACTTGCCCTATATCTCCTTGACAGAGGTCGATGTTTGGGGTATGAAAATCAGTTTGTTGATTTTTTACGATATACATTTTTTAAGTATACCCTACCGCTCTGTTTACGGGGCGAACACGTTTATATATTTATATCATGTTTGAAAATCTTACAGAACGCCTTGACGGAGTCTTTAAAACACTCCGTGGTCATGGCCGGTTGACGGAAGACAATATTCAGGAGGCCATGCGTGAGGTCAGGACGGCCCTGCTGGAAGCTGATGTCAACTTTACCGTGGTCAAGGAGTTTGTTGCCTCTGTAACCGAGAAGGCGGTCGGCAAGGATGTCCTGTCCAGCCTTTCACCGGGACAGCAGGTTATCAAGGTTGTCCATGATGAACTGGTGGAACTGCTTGGTTCGACAACCGAGGGCTTGCGCCTGGACGGTCGTCAACCGGTAACAATCATGATGGCCGGCCTGCAGGGTTCAGGTAAGACCACCACCTCCGCCAAGCTGGCCAGACAGCTCAAAGAGAAAGGGCGCAAACCGCTGCTGGTGCCGGCCGATGTTTATCGACCGGCAGCCATTGAACAGCTGCGTGTCCTTGGTGAACAGATCGACGTGCCGGTATTTGGTTCCAACACCGAACAGAAACCGGTTGAAATTGTCCGTCTGGCCATGGCCGAGGCCCGGAAAAATAATCAGGACACGGTCATTATCGACACCGCCGGTCGTCTTCATGTTGATGAAGACCTGATGGCCGAGCTCCAGAATATCAGTGCCGCAGTACCGCTTTCCGAGGTACTGTTTGTGGCCGACGCCATGACCGGTCAGGATGCGGTGACGGTGGCGGACAAGTTTAACAGTGACCTGGAGATTACCGGTGTCGTCCTGACCAAGATGGAAGGTGATGCCCGGGGCGGGGCTGCCCTTTCGGTCAAGAAAGTTACCGGCAAACCGATTAAGTTTGTCGGTGTCGGTGAGGGCCTGGATGCCCTTGAGGTTTTTCATCCGGATCGAACGGCCTCCCGAATCCTTGGCATGGGTGATGTCCTTTCGCTGATCGAAAAGGCGGAAAAGGTCGTTGACCAGAAAAAGGCCAGAAAGCTTGCCCGTAAGATTCAGAAAAATACCTTTACTCTGGAAGATTTTCTGGACCAGATTCAGCAGATCAAGAAAATGGGTAACCTTGAGCAGTTGATGGGGATGATCCCCGGCATCAACAAGCTCAAACAGCTCAAAGATGCACCCAAGCCCGATGAAAAAGAACTGGTCAAGACCGAGGCGATTATTCGCTCCATGACCAAGAAAGAGCGGAAGAATCATCGGATTATAAATGCTTCAAGAAGGCAGCGGATAGCCAAGGGGTCCGGAACCTCGGTCGCTGAAGTGAACCGGGTCCTGAAAAGTTACACCATGATGTTGAAGATGATGAAGAAGATGCGAGGCAAGTCGGTAATCCGGGGTGGCAAACGCCGGAAACTTCCAAAGGGCCTTACGCGATAAACCTGTTGTCAACCTGTCCGACAACACGAGAGAAAACAAGCAAGAGCAATCGAACAACCGGCAAGCCGGTTTCAGGAGGATGTAAGATAATGGCAGTACATATTCGTTTAACCAGGAAAGGGCGCAAGAAAAAACCGTTTTACCGCATAATTGTGGCTGACAGTCATTCCCCGCGTGATGGCAAGTTCCTTGATATACTCGGCACCTATGACCCCATGCAGGATCCGGCAGTGATCAAGATCGATAATGAAAAACTTGCCGACTGGATGGGCAAAGGCGCCCAGCCTTCAATAACGGTAAAAAGTCTGCTCAAAAAACAGGCCGCATCCGGAGCCGAGGCTGCCTAGGTGAAAGAACTGATCACCTTTATTGCCGAGAAACTTGTTGATGATCCGGAAGCGGTAGATGTCACCTGTCGGGAAGATGACGACAGCCTGACCATTGAGCTTCGGGTGGCCCAGGAAGATCTTGGTAAGGTCATCGGCAAACAGGGACGTACCGCCAGGGCCATGCGGACGGTACTGGCCACAGCTGCGGCTAAGGTTGACAAGCGATCTCGGCTTGAAATACTGGAATAGGATATGGCCGGTATCGGGCAGGAGGATCTGGTCCTTCTCGGCAAGGTAAGCAAGGCCCACGGCATTCGTGGTGAAATCAAGGTCTATCCCTATTCCGGGCATCCGCAACAGTTCGCTGCCGCTTATCAGCGTATTTGGCTGGCTTCTGATGAGCAAACGGCCCCTGTTGTCTATGCCGTTGAAAAAGCGAGAGTTCAGGGACAACAAATCCTGGTGAAACTTGAAGACTGTTCAGACCGGACGGCAGCCCAACTGCTGGTCGGTCAGCTGGTCTATGTACCGGAAGATGACCTGCCTGAGCTTGGGGAAGACGAATTTTATCTGCAGGAACTCCAGGGCAAAGAGGTTGTCGACACTGGCGGCGAACTGCTTGGCCGCTCCAGCGGCATTATTGACACCGGCGCTCAGGATCTGTTAGTGGTCAGGCGCGACGGGAAAGAGTATCTGATTCCCATTGTCGGTGCATTTATTGTTGCCATTGAAGAGGAGCGGGTAGTGC
>DRKH01000147.1 GCA_011051825.1 Desulfobulbus sp. | reverse complement strand
GAAGGCGTCATGATAAATTCCCGGCTGCTGCCGGGAAGGACCGCGGTGGTCGCCGGGCTGATTGTCCCGCTGCCCACGGTCGAGGCCGTCAGGGGAATCAGCAGATTAAACGCGGCTTCCACATCAAGAAGCCCCTTACCGTAATTCCCCCCGCAGGCCGACGCTACTCCACCCGGATCGGGTCATGCCGTTTCAGCACTTCCCTGATCTCCGCTTCAATCACCTTGGGGACAATCACTTTCACCGTCTTGCGCTCTTTATCAGCAAAGATTTCTTCTGCTGGCAACCCTATATTGATCAGATCATCAACAACATTTTGCAGCGTATCGGCAGCCTCGTAGGTTGCGGTCAATGTCTCCGCCACCTTCTTTTCCTTCAGGCTGTGCATACTGACCTCTTCGGGTTTATGCCTCTTTAACACCTCTTCAATTTCCTTCTCGACAGCAACCCCGACAATGATCTTCACCGTTTTTCCTTCTTCGTCGGCAAGTATTTTTTCCGTCGGCAGGCCGATATTGACAAGATCGTCAACAACGTTTTGAACGGTGGTCTCGACTGCATAAAGAGCTGTGAATACTTTTGCCATCCTGTTGCCTCCTTAGAGCATAGTAGTAATGGGTTTCATCCTCCGACCAGCTGTTGCGTTTATAAACAATAAGTTCTTGAAAAACGTTTTCAAGCGAATAAAAAGAAATCAAGTAATCGATTGAGTATCCGTCCGGGTAACCGGTCTACCTGAAAACGTTCCGGCTCCAGAGCGGCCCGGCCATAGGCCAGGGTATAGGGTTCCACTCCTTCAGCGATTAAAACAAGTTCCCGGGGCATCCAGCCTGACTCCAGCACCGGTGCAGGTTGGCCCGCTATCGAATTTTCTATCACCAGACGCCGGAAGCGATCCGTTATGACAGCAAAATTTCTGTCCGGATTGTCAAATCAATCCCGTTCATGAAGAGCTGATAGGCGAGCATTGAAGCCCGCCTTTGCCAGGGCTCGTCCTGGCGAGCTCTGGAAAAAACGGTGACACGGGCCAGGGCATCTGGGCGGGAAAATTTAACGTTCACCTGATCCACCGGGAAGAATCCTCCACTGGCACACAGAAGCTCTCCTGCCCTTTCTTTAGCCGATGGTTCCGCCTCAGCGGTACGATGTTACATCTCTACGCTGTTTTCTTTCCCGTGTATCATAAGCCTGCCTTGAAACCGGGAAACAAAATATCAAAAAAATCTCATGGACGCTCCTCCGGGGCATCCTCCAGGACTGGGGGCAGGGGAGCAAAATAACCAATGACCAACAGGAGAATCCCCACGGCCAGAAAAGATACAATACGTTCAACGGTTCCGCTCTTGGCCAGATCGATGAGAAAGAGTTTAAGCACGGTACACCCGATCAGGACAGAACCCGCAAACCAGGTAACCCGGTTCTGCCTGCGGCCGGCCACAGTCATCAGGGAGAGGGACAGTATGGCCCAGAGTATGGAGACCGAGGCCTGGTAAAACCGGGAATCCATCATTGCATCCGGAGTAAACGGTACTCCCCGTAGTTGGTGAATGGCCCGGGCCAGTACCGAGTTTATCCAGATAAAGGCCGTTCCACCAGCCAGAGAGGCCAGAACACGATCCGGGATCTTCTCGGCCACAAAATCACGATGACGCAGAACCCAGCGGACAAGAACCAGCATGACTGTAAGCTGACTCAGTTCCAGTGGATTCAATACAGGAATAAAGGGCAGCGGTATGGCATTGCCGCGACTCATCAAGCAGCCGACCAGCAGCCAGATCCAGACCAGGACGGCAAGAATACCCGAACCCTGCTGCCGGTACTCCCGGTCATATTCCTCAAAGGGCCACAGATTGCCCAGCCATGCGCTGTGGACAACCCATATAAAGGCCACCGGTATCAATCCCCAGACAACTCGTGTCCAAGTCCCTGCTCCGGAGGTAAAAGCATGCACCTGCCAGCCCACCTCCAAGGTGACAACCAGCACCAGGAGAAGAAAGCCACCAACATGGGTGAGCTGCAGGAGCCTGTTCGGTAACCATTGTCTGCTCCGGTACATGATTTGATACAGCAAAACAAAGGCCAGGGGCCAGCTCAAAAACCCGTAGTCGGCAAAGAGGTGATGGCTTGAAAATACTCCGTACCTGCCGACACCTGCCAAAACGACCAGGGCCATAACCGGTAGCAGGCCAAGGCCGGGATAGGCGGCAATCGGCCAGGACAGCCGCGGTACAAGCAATACCAGGCAAAGGCAGCTCACACCGATAAAGAGCAGAATGGTCTGATATTCATAGTGATGGGGCAGTTGCCGATCAATCTCGATGATCCCGCCTGCAAACCACCAGAGGATACCCCAGATAAAGAGGAAAAGATGATGGTTTCGCTCAAAATGATATAAAGCACCAGCCTTGAAAAATGACCAGGACGAAAAAAGAGCGGCTAGGCTGATACCCAGACAACCGAGAAAAACACCGTTCAAGAGGACCATCCGGTCGCCGGAAAAATCCGTACCCGTAAGAAAAAAGAGAGCCGCTCCAACCTGGAGCAGGCAGCCGAAGTTGCGTGGGATAACCCGCTGTTGCCGTATCCCCACCCAGACAAGGGCACCACCCTCCAGGGCCCAGGTTACAGCCGTCCAGTTGCCGCTTAAGGCCAGCGGCACGGCCAGGGTAAGAAAGACCACGCCCAGGGCAAGAAAGGCCTCGGTCAATGTGCGCATACCCCGGCGCAACTCTGCATCGCCCCTGTTCCGGAGCAGGATCGCCACTCCCACATAAAAAAAACTAAGCACCAGGGCACTGATCGCCATACCGTATTCCATGTTGCCGACCAGGGCGGCCTGCAGGGAAAAGCAGATAATCGGCGTACCAAAAACCAGGGAACCATCTACATATCCCCGCAATTTCGGTGGCTGGCGAAAGGCAAAGAGGACCGCCATCGTGGTGAACATCAGGAAAAAGACGATGAGAAAGGGCTCGGTAGTTGAAAAGTATTGTGGCTGATATGCCCGTGCTCCCCAGAGACTGCCGATGGCCAGGGTAAATATAAATCCCAGAAGGTTGAGCTCCCGCCAGGCCTTGAACCAGGCGATGGCCAGTATTCCGGCATTGAGAAAGGTATAAAAGCCAAAAAGGGCGACATGGTTACCATTGCCGGTGGAGAGCAGGACCGGGGCGAGAAACCCGCCGGTGGCACCAAAAAAGGCCAGGGATTTAGCATCCTGCAAGAGAGCAAGAGCAGCCGAGGTACAGACCAGCCCGACCATGAGTGCAAAGGAGAGCGACAGGGGTACAAGACCATACTGCTTGCCGGCAGCAAAAACAGTGAGAAAAAGAAGACCGACGCCGCCACCCTGCACCAGGACAGAAAACCCAGGCCGTTGCAAACGGCGAAACCAACCAAAAACCAGCAGAGCAAGCCCGGCCAACGCCACCCCGAGTAGACGCAATTCAATGGGCAGTAGACTATGATCGGCAGCGTATTTGAGCAGAAAAGCAACCCCGAAAAACAAAACCAGCAAGCCCACCCGTAACACCACATTTCCCTGGGTGAAGAAAGCCTTAACATACTCGGAAACGCGGCTAAAAAAATCAGGATTTGATGAAGTACCCTGCTCTTGCTGCGACACCACTGTCGGGCCCTGGGGAATGATCCTTGGCGGGGTAACCGTTAGAACATCGACCGGTTTTGGCACATTTTTACCCAGCTGCTTCGCAAAGGGCTCCTCCCTTTGTCCAGCGGATGCGGGTATCCGATCTGTCCGGGCTTGTTCAACCCGGCCGGTGATTCTTTTT
>DRKH01000146.1 GCA_011051825.1 Desulfobulbus sp. | reverse complement strand
GGTAGGGGCAGAGAACTAGCCCTACCACCACCTGTAACTGTTCAGGAGTGCTCCATATCTGTGCAGTCAGGCCTGTGAACTATAGTGATTCCTATGTGAATCAGGCCTGACCGTGCAGAGATGGGGTGCTCCTGAACAGTTACGGATTTTTGTTCCAACAATAAAACACACTTGTTGACTTAGCCGGTAACGTTGCTTAAATTATAAAAAATGATATTTACTCTCAGCAGGAGGTGTTTTTATGCAAATTGCACAAACCGGTTCTATGCAGGTTGCAGGTTCCATGTCGATATTGAAATCAGCCAATAAACAGCCGGAGCTGGCCTTGGAGGTGCTGCAGAGCGCTCTGCAGTCCGGTGCCGCCGCCCAGGGGGCACAGCAGGCAGCCCGGCCCGTTGGGTCGGTTGAGGCTCCGGATGCCGATGACGGCGGCGGCAGGCGGATTGATATCCGGGTGTGACTGCGGCAGGATTGCTGTCGGATCAGATCAGGCTGTAGCCATAGGCCGCGTACGCGCCGAGAAAGAGGAGGCCGTGCCAGCGTCTGGTGCCGCCGGTTCGATGCAGGATCGGGATCAGGATCAGGGTAAAGGCCAGCATAACCGGCAGGTCACGATGGAGAAGGTCCGGTGACAGGGCAAAGGGCTTGATTGTTCCGGTCAGGCCCAGGACCATGAACAGGTTGAACATGTTGGAGCCGATAATGTTGCCGATCAGTAAGCCGGATTCGTTATGGCGCAGGGCTGCAAGGCTTGAGGCCAGCTCCGGCAGCGATGTGCCGATGGCCGCCAGGGTCAGGCCGATGATCAGTTCACTGACCCCGAAGTAGCGGGCAATGTCAACTGCTCCTCTGATGAACAGGTTTGAACCGCCGGCCAGAAGCAGCAGGCCGAATATGATCAGGGCCAGCATCAGCGCCAGTCCCATCTTTTCAGGTTGTTCGGATGATTCCTGTTCGTTTTTACCGTTGAGGCTGCCGAGACAGGTAAAAACGGTGTAGCTGACCAATGTCACGATAAAGAGCATCCCCACTGCCCGGGGAAATACCCCGTATCCACTGCAGAACATCAGGATAATACTGCCACAGGTGACCAGCAGCAGCTCAATCCATACCTCCTGGATGGTCAGGTGCAGGGAGGCCAGCAGGGCGCTGATGCCGAGAATCAGGCCGATATTGGCTATATTGCTGCCAA
The DNA here is from genome assembly GCA_011051825.1 of Desulfobulbus sp. Lineage (GTDB taxonomy): Bacteria > Desulfobacterota > Desulfobulbia > Desulfobulbales > Desulfobulbaceae > DRLX01. The sequence continues at coordinate 4,871 of DRKH01000146.1, read as the reverse complement.
CCACGTTGCCGATCATGATGTCGGGATACCCCTGCAGGGCTGCCGTCAGACTGACGAACAGCTCCGGAACCGAGGTGCCGAACGCGACAACCGTCAGCCCTATAATGAGTGGTTTCATGCCCAGGTGTCGGGCAAGGCGCGTTGCGCCGCTGATCAGTGATTCCCCGCCGCCGACCAGCATGATCAGGCCGCCGATGACTGCGGTAACAGGCAGGGAGAGGGATGCCGGCTCCATCAGTGGGTAAACTCCCTCATCTCCGGTTCACCCCTGAGCACGTACGCTCTGTCGATAACCTTGAGCAGATCCTTCTTTATCTCTTTATATGGCTGTATTTTCGGGAGGGTCGGCAGCAGTTTTTCTACCGGTGGTGGTGCTTTAAACTGCATTTTTTTATCAAGACCGGCACCCGTCTGCGGGGTCAAACCCCCTTCCATGGCCCCTGCCTTGTAACTCTCGGATCCCCCGAGTCCGCGTAGAAAGGTCATGATGGTGCCGAGGTCGTTATTTCGGTAGAAGAGATTGATTTCTTCGGCAATGGTTTGCTGCTCCTCACTGAGTTTGTGCAGATTGTCATCATATTCGTCGATATGTTCGGTCAGGGCCTGATAGGTTTCAACGACCATGTTTCTGAACCTGGATTTTCTGGTCAGGCCATGGGCAACGATTCCTGCAAAGACCCGTTTGCGGATGGTAGGTGACTCGGCAAGGTACGGGTCGAAAAAAAGCCTCTCTTTAAGCCCGGTTATTTGAAAAAAATCATGGATAACCTGTTCGTCTTTCAGTAGGATATACAGCCTGACAAGATCGAATCCGATTTTCTGTTCAAGTCTTCTGAAGGCAGCGACAACCTGATTATCATAGTCTTCTATGTCCTCCTCGATGAGTTTGCGAAAACCAAAATACCGATCGGCAAGTTCTTTTTTAACTTCAAAGGAGAGCATTTCATCAATGTCTTGCATTGGTCCTCCCGTGGGGTGAAATTTGTCGGTGCTCCTGCCTGCGGATGTTGTGCAGGAGAGTTTTTGCAAATCAAAATGGCCGCTCGGGCCGGGCAGGGTGAACAGATTCCAGATGTCGACCCGCAGCCGGAGGAAATGATGAAAAAGTCCGGATGGTTCATGCTTAAAACATCTTTTCCGGTTAAATTGTAATGAACCTCGGATGACTTGTCGATGATATTTCTGCATTTTAAATATATAAATGACGGTCCGGAAAAAAATGGTTCTTAAAAAAAATGACGGTCCCTGCAGGAGTGATTGTCTGTGATGGATAGCTTTCGGGTACAGGATGAGATCAAAAACAGGGTTCGTGAGAGTACCGACATCGTCCGCATTATCGGTGAGAGTGTTGAGCTGAGAAAGGCCGGGGTGAACTATGTCGGACTTTGCCCCTTTCATGCCGAAAAAACACCGTCTTTTTCCGTCAATCCCGGGCGGCAGTTTTTTCACTGTTTCGGTTGTGGTGAATCCGGTGATGCCTTCTCCTTTATGATGAAGTACCACCGGCTCAGTTTTCCGGAGGCCCTGAAAGAGCTTGCCCGTCGTGCCGGGATTGATCTTCCCGAGCGGACGTTGAGCAAAAGCGACCAGCAGCGGCTCAAACAGCGCGAACGGCTCTATGCTGTCAATGAAGCGGCAGCCGAAGTCTTTCAGCAGACCCTGCAGCAGTCTTCAATGGCTGAGCATTGCCGCAGTTATCTCGTTGAACGGGGAATCCCCGATGAGGCCCGGGAGCAGTATCGGTTGGGCTATGCCCCCGGTCCCGACCAGGGGGGCTGGAGTTTTCTGACCACTCAACTGCAGAAGAAAGGGTTGGCGGTAGCCGATATTGAACGGGCCGGACTTGCCGTTAAAAAAGAACGTGGCGGCTACTATGACCGCTTTCGCGACCGGGTTCTTTTTCCCATTCTCGATATGAGCGGCCGGGTGGTTGCCTTCGGCGGTCGGATACTTGGTGAGGGTAAGCCCAAGTATATGAACTCACCGGAGAGTCTCATCTTTGATAAAAGCCGCCTGCTGTTCGGCCTGGCGCAGCATAAGGAGGCCATCCGCAAACAGCGGCGGGCCCTGGTGGTGGAGGGAAATTTCGATTTGCTTTCCCTTGCCGTCCAGGGGGTTGAAAACGTGGTCGCCCCGCTCGGTACCTCCTTGACCCGGCAGCATATACGGTCTCTGCGGGGCTACTGCGAAGAGGTGGTTCTGCTCTTTGACGGCGATGCGGCCGGTCTCAAGGCGGCCATGCGTTCCGTTCCTTTTTTTCTTGCCGAACAGGTCGAGGCCCGGGTTGTACTGCTGCCCGAGGGGCATGATCCCGATACCCTGATTCGTGAAAAAGGAGCCGACGGCCTTGATACATTGGTTGAGCAGGCCTTGGGGCTGCCGGAGTTTGTCTTTGATACCCTGGTGCAGCGGCATGGGTTGACTTTGAACGGAAAGAATCGAATTATAGCAGAGTTGCAGCCTCTGATTCAGGCCGGTGACCCCCGCCAGCGCTCACTCATGGTTGCCCATTTCAGTGAAAAGCTCGGGGTTTCGGCAGCACAGATGTCAACGGCCGTGGTCGGGGGCGGGCGACCCGATCCCGCTCCAGTCGCAGAGGTGCAGGGATCGCGTTTTAAACAGCTTTCCCGCCAGCATCGTCAGCTGGTCGATTTCCTTATCCTCTATCCGGAGTTCCTTGATGAATTACTGGCTGCCGGTCTGGAAGCCGTGGTCCGTGACCCCCTTCTTCTTGATTTTATAAATTTTTTAAAGCAGACTGCCGCCGCCGGCCCCTGTACACCGGAAACGATTTTTTCAGCCCTTGGGGATGGGGTTGAGCGTGATTATGTGGCCGAATTGTTTATGCGGGCAGGGGAGGCTGAACAGGAGGAAGAGGACTGGCAGAAAGCGATGTGTGATGAGCTTGTCGGCTGGCTTCAGCAGCGCAACAGACAGCAGGATGAGGCTGAATTGCTGCAGCAGATCAGGAAGGCCCAGCAGGCCGGAGACCATGAAAAGCTTATGGAATTGCTGAAACGAAAACAGGCCTGTGGAAGAAAAAGAACGGAATTTTGCGATAACATGTTGAAAAAAGAATAAATACTGGTACATTACAAAACTGTACTCGAGAAATGGGAAAGCTGACTGGAAGAGTGAATGGTCTTCTTTGCCCGTAATTTCAGTTGGTTGTTTTATCCGGCGACGGTAACGTCGGTGTTGGTTCTGTATTTTGTGCACTATCCAAGGGGGGATGATGGACACGCAAGATTCGACTTTTGAGATGAAAACCGGAAGTAACTTTGAATCCAACCCCGTTAATTCGGTTGGGGAAAACCAGGATGATAAAAGCGATGTTGCAACTGGGGCTGCATTGAAAAAAGCCGAGCGAAGAGTGTCGAGCGATCGTCGAACAGGTCGTGATCGAAGAAAAAATGATGCCCGTCGGGTCGGAACGAGTATCGATCCCATGAATATCTATCTTCGTGAAATGGGCAGGCAGTCGTTGCTCAGTCATGAAGAAGAAGTTGAGCTGGCCCGCCTGATAGAAGAGGGGGAAACCAGGGTCCAGCATGCCGTTCTTCGGGTAACACCCGGTATCTCCGCATTAAACGATCTTGCCGACAAGCTGTTTACGGGCAAGGTGCGTATTGGAACCGTGTTGCGCGGCGTTTCCGAAAACGATGAAAAACAGTTACAGGCCATTAAAGATGAGTTTCTTGAGCGGATTGAAAAAGCCAATAAACTCGATGACCATCGCAGTCAGCTGTTTCAGGAGTTGAAAGGTGTGGCCGGTAACTCTCCGGAAGAGGAACGTCTGGTCAAAGAGATCCTTGTCGTTGGTGAAGAGATCTCCGCCCTGTTTGTCGATTATCGCCTTTGTTCAAAGGGAATCCTCTCTGTGGCCGATGCTGTTAAAGAACTGAGCCTGAAGTTTAAAAGGGTGAAAGTCGTTGCTCAGCAGCGCGAAATGCTTGCCGTTCGTCGTCAGGCGCTTGCCGGTGAAGAAAAAATCCCGACTCCCGGGGAAATAGAGCAGCACATCGCCCTGGAGCTGGCCGAGACCATAGGGGTCTGCTGGCAGACCTTTGATGACATTCTACAGGAGATTGAACTTGGCCGGGAAATGGCCAAACAGGCCAAGGAGTCACTGGTCCGTTCAAACCTGCGGCTGGTTATCTCGGTTTCCAAAAAATTTCTCAACCGGGGCTTGCAGCTGCCTGATCTGATTCAGGAGGGAAATATCGGCCTGATGAAGGCGGTTGAAAAATACGACTATACCAGGGGCTATAAATTTTCCACCTATGCGACCTGGTGGATCAGGCAGGCCATCACTCGCGGGATTGCCGACCAGGGTCGGACCATCAGGCTGCCTGTACATATGATTGAAACCATTAACCGTATGTTGCGCTATTCCAAGGATTTTCAGCGACTGGAAAGTCGTGAACCCTCTCCGGACGAACTTGCCGAGCAGCTGGGAACGGATGTGGAAAAAGTGCATATGGCCTTGAAAACCGCAAAAGATGCCATCTCCCTTGATGCGCCGGTTGGTGATGAAGAGGACACCCTGCTCAGTGATTTCGTCGAGGACCACGCCCATCCTGATCCTCAGGAGGCTTCGGTAACCCAGAGCCTCAAGCGTTGTCTCTGCAAGGTTATGGACTCGCTTTCTCCGCGGGAGGCCAAGGTCCTGCGTATGCGCTACGGGATTGAGGTCGGTTGTGATCATACCCTGGAAGAAGTCGGCCAGTGTTTTGCCGTTACCCGTGAGCGCATTCGACAGATTGAGGCCCAGGCGATCAAGAAGTTGAGGCATCCGACCCGGAGTAAGGAACTCTCAACCTTCATGACTGATTAGTGTCCCCGGGCCGTGTATATCAGTGACACGGCTC
>DRKH01000145.1 GCA_011051825.1 Desulfobulbus sp. | reverse complement strand
TTAATTTATGAGCGCCACCTTGGTAGATCGCATCGGCGAGCTTTTCCCATGTTCCACATATACTATCCTGCCTGTATGACGTTAAAGCCTGACTTTTCGCATCAGGATATGCCCTCTTGACAGCATCCTTATCACCGAGCAGCCACGCTTCACCTTCTTCAATGGCAATCCTAAACAATGTCGTTGGCTTTGGGTTACAACTATTTAAAACATCAACAAGTTCCTGCTTAAAGGAAAGACAGTCTTTTCTGTCCAGATCAACGACTACAAGAACTGCGGCCGAAACATCCTGAAGGCTCTTTCCATATCCCCGTAACAATGTCGGCAATCGATCAAGTAAAATTCTCTTTTGAGGAGAGGTTATGCCCTGTCTTTTTTTGGGTAAACGACCTATGCCGTTATATGCATGAATTTTAAAGCTATGTTCATGCCCATTAGGGCCGATAATTTTTTCCAGCAAAACTTGTAAGGCAATTTTCCCGGACTGATCTTCAACAAGAACCTCAAAATGCATAGGTTACCCCTCGTCCAGATAATCGCTGTACCAAAGGCTTCCAAGGGGTAAACCTTCCTCCACCATAGCGACAACAATGGGATCATCACTTGCTCTACGAATTGTTGAAAATCCGTTTTCGCCTTTTTCAAGAATCCAGGTTTCTTTAGGGGATAAGGCATCGACAAAGTATGGTTGATGCGTCGTGATGAAAAGCTGAGGAGCATTTTTTCGCCCGGTCGCATGTGTTCTGAATTGCTGGGCAAGTGTTTCCAGCAGTTTATGATACAAGCCGTTTTCCGGTTCTTCAATACAGATGAATGGCGGTGGCGAGGGGTCTTCCAGAAGAAGAAGATATGCAAACAGTTTAAGGGTGCCGTCAGACATTTGTTGAGCAAAAAAAGGATCTTGAAAGCCTCTATCATTGAACCGAAGTAGAAGCCTGCCATCATCGGTTTTTTTGGTATCAATGTGATCAATACCAGGGATTTTTTCTGCTATCTGATCGAGAATTCTCTGAAACTTATCTTTGTATTCCCGTTCCATATATTGCACAACATTGCCGAGATTATCTCCATGCACATTCAAATGTTTTTGAGGTCCTGCCATTGGTAAACTACGTGCTCTGTCGGGAGAGAAATAGCTAAGATACCAACCTTGGATAAAATTTCTGAATCGAGTAATCCGGGGGTGCTCTTTCAGGGCCCCAAGCGTTGCAATACCAAGTTTTCGGTTATCTGTCAGTTCAACAGGTATGCGGGCTGCATCCTCACCCTCAAAAGTTTCTTCACCTGCCCAAACAGTTCCTTTCCCATTTTGCAGGATTAAAAACGAATATGGTCTGCCTGTGCCACTTTGCCCTTTACGCCGCTGACGCAATCGTTCTTCCTGAACATATGGGCGATTTGATCGATCGAGTGCAATCGCCAGTTCGTAAGTAATAGGCCTCTCTTTGGAGGATTCCCGATAATAAACTTCAAACTTTATCGGTCCATCCGTGCCCGCTGAAACCAATCGTTCGAAACCTCCTCGTTTACGTAGGTCACAGGCTTCTTCAACGCCATTATCCAGACAGTCCGCAAGAAAGCCAAAGGCGTCAAAAATGGTGCTTTTCCCAACCCCGTTTTTGCCTATAACAGTTACCAACGGAGTAAGCGGCTTCTTTTTCTGCTGATTCCATAGGCGTCCCAGGGTGACATCTTTTAACACTCGGTAATTCTGTATTCTGAAACCTTCAATAAGTGCCATAGTATTGCTCTCCCTTTTTTGTCAACGCCTGCCTGTACAACATGAGGAGTTCCGGGCCTTGTTCGGGGATGTTCAGCATCCACCCAGGAGCGGTTTTTCCGCGATCAGGGTAAAGCCGCTCCAATCATCTTCCTCGGCATAATCAACGGTAATGGTTCCGCAACGGGTCAGGACCTGCTTGTCCACCAGGTAGAGGACCTGTTGTTTCTGCAACTCGTGGTCTGTTTCTTTTGACTCATCCAGAGTCAGTGCCAGCGAGGGCCCGGTGGCTCAGCCCCCTTTTCGCAGGGCGATCCGGACGGCCTTGCCCTGTCCGTTTTTTTCCATGTGGGCGGCGAGTTTCTCGGCCGCGATATCAGTCACTTTAAGCATTTATGTTTTCCCTCTCATTCCATTTCGTCACGTGAACCATGAACGCAAATTAATCACGTCGGCTTCACATGCTTTCAGTGGGGATCCAACGCATTGCCGGCACACTGGATTCCAGATAACAACCTTCGGGGATGACTAAGAAAAAGGCAAGAAAGTAGTAACAATTTGGGTTGTTCAGCTTAGGGATATCATCTCCGTTTACGACTCTTTCCCCACAAGGGATCCTGGCCGAACCGATCCATCCACCAGTCCTCGGCATCGTAGAGGTTGTTTTCATCCGGGGCCAGCGGGAAGCGATATTCGTTGCAGTACCCGATGAGCAGCTCATAGGCAGAAGTAATCTGATACATGTATTCTTCCTTGTCCGTATCACCTGCAACAAGATCCGGGTGATGTTCCTTGCTCAACCGGTGATAGGCCCTTTTGATTTCCCCCAATGTCGCCCGATCGCCGAGCTTGAGAATATCACGGGCCTGTTCAATGGCCTGCCACTCCTTACGATTCACAGCTTTTTTCCTTTTTTAGTAACTATTCAGGTAGGGGCAGAGAACTAGCCCAACCACCACCTGTAACTGTTTAGGAGTGCTCCATATCTGTGCAGTCAGGCCTGTGAACTATAGTGATTCCTATGTGAATCAGGCCTGACCGTGCAGAGATGGGGTACTCCTG
>DRKH01000144.1 GCA_011051825.1 Desulfobulbus sp. | reverse complement strand
GGACTGGCAGCGGTGACCATTGTTTCGGCCATGTTCTTTGCCGGTATCTCCGGCTCTGCCGCCGCTGATGCTGCCGCCGTTGGGGCCATCCTCATTCCGGCCATGAAAAAATCCGGCTACGACTCGGATTTTGCCGCCGCCGTCCAGGCCTCGGGCGGTTCCATCGGGGTGATCATTCCGCCTTCCATCCCGATGATTATTTTTGGATTTCTCACCGGTGCCTCCATCAGCCAGTTGTTTGCGGCCGGGATCATTCCGGGTCTGCTCATCGGATTCTCCCTGATTCTGGTTTCCACCCTGATCTCGCTTAAATATACATATTCCGCCACTGCTCCGTTTTCCATGGCGGAAACCCGGCGAACTTTTAAACGTGCGCTCCCGGCCATGGGGGCACCCGGTATTATCCTGGGCGGTATTCTGACCGGGGTTTTTACCGCCACCGAGTCCGCGGCAGTGGCCGTCATCTATGCCCTGCTTCTGGGTATGTTTGTATACCGGAAGATAAAAGTAGCGGATCTTTTCCCCCTGTTTCGTGATGGAGCCGTGACCTCGGCCATTGTCATGTTCATCATTGCCATGGCCTCGATCTTCAGCTGGATTGCAGCCATTGAAAATATTCCGGCCCAGCTGGCAGGCGGCCTGCTGACGCTTACCGATAATCCGGTCCTTCTGCTGCTGCTGATTAATCTGGTTCTGCTGATTGCCGGTACCTTTATCGAGACCACGGCCTCGCTGATTCTGCTGGTACCGATGATCACGGCCATGGTCCCGGCCCTGCACATCGATATGATCCAGCTCGGGGTTATTGTGGTCACCAATCTGGCCATTGGTATGCTCACCCCGCCCATGGGGATCTGTCTTATTGTCTCCTGCTCCATTTCCGGAGACAGCCTGGGAGCGGTCAGCAGGCGGGTACTGCCCTTTCTGGCCATTCTTGTTGTCGATCTGTTGATCATTACTTTTTATCCGCCGTTGACCATGTGGATGGCCGGCCTTGTGGCCGGATAACTCGTATTATTAAATGGTTCTACCTTTTTCAACATCCTGAATTAAAATAAAATGAAAGACAGCGCGATGCATACCTCCCGAGAGGAAAGCAGGCCTTATATCACCAAAGACGGCTCCGAGATTCGTGAGTTGATGCACCCGGAGGTCCATGGCAATTGTAACCAGAGTCTGGCCGAGGCGATTATTCATCCCGGATGCGAGACCAGGCTCCACCAACATCGTTTGAGTGAGGAACTCTATCATGTCCTCTCCGGTTCAGGACAAATGACCCTTGGGCAGCGGGTATTTTCGGTGACCGAAGGGGAGACGATCTGCATTGAACCGGGGGTGAGGCATAAAATAAAAAATACGGCATATCAGGATCTTGTCATCCTCTGCTGTTGCTCACCGCCCTATTCCCATGACGACACGAAATTGCTGTAAAATCATCCCATCCTCCGGTTGTCAAACCGTACCTGATAAGGTATGGTATATTCCCATCGGAGTGTCAAATCAGGGCAGCGTCAGGCTGCCGTTTTCTTTTTTATTTTTTTCTTACAGGAAGGGATGGCATGAAAACAGAGCCGACCAGAAAAACCAAATTTATCTTTATAACCGGTGGGGTTCTTTCCTCTCTCGGCAAAGGCCTTGCCGCTGCCGCTATCGGCTCGCTGCTCGAATGCCGGGGCATGACGGTTACTTTTCAGAAACTTGATCCCTATATAAATGTGGATCCGGGAACCATGAACCCGTTCCAGCACGGAGAGGTCTACGTCACCGACGACGGAGCCGAGACCGACCTGGATATGGGCCATTATGAACGCTACACCAACGCGGTCATGGCCCAGAAAAACAACTATACCTCCGGCCGGATCTACTATTCGGTCATCACCAAGGAACGACGGGGCGAGTATCTCGGCGGGACCGTGCAGATGATTCCGCATATTACCGATGAGATAAAACAGGCGGTCCTTCAACTTGACGGTACCGTGGACGTGGCCATTATTGAAATCGGCGGCACGGTCGGTGACATTGAGGGTCTACCCTTTATCGAGGCTATCCGCCAGCTGCGCAGTGATCTGGGGCGGGAATACTCCCTGTTTATCCATCTGACCCTGGTGCCCTACATCAAAACCGCCGGTGAAATCAAGACCAAGCCGACCCAGCATTCGGTCAAGGAACTGCTGGCTTCCGGTATTCAGCCCGATATCCTCATGTGCCGTACCGAGGTGCCGCTTGATCAGTCATTGAAGAAGAAGATCGCCCTGTTCTGCAATGTTGAGGCGCAGTCGGTTATTACGGCCATTGATGTGGATTCTATCTACGAGGTGCCGCTTAAGCTTCATGAAGAGGGGGTTGACGACCGCATTCTTGAAAAACTCGGAATCTGGACCGGGGCACCGAATGTTAAGCCCTGGGAAGAGCTGGTTCGTAAGATCAAGAATCCCAAGCATACGGTCACCATCGGCATTACCGGCAAGTACGTGGAGCTGAAAGAGGCCTACAAGAGTCTGCATGAGTCCCTGGTTCATGGCGGCATTGCCAATGAGGCCAAGGTGGAACTCAAATATATCGCCGCTGATGATCTCGAGACCGGCGAAGTGGCCGATCAGCTCAAGGAATGCGACGGTATCCTGGTACCGGGTGGTTTCGGCAGTCGGGGCATGGAAGGCAAGATTCAGGCCATTACCTATGCCCGGGAAAACAAGGTGCCGTTCTTCGGCATCTGTCTGGGGATGCAGTTGGCGGTTGTTGAATTTTCGCGCAATATTGCCGGGATGGACAAGGCTCATTCCACGGAACTTGACCCGATAACGCCTGAACCCGTTATCTACCTGATGAAGGAATGGTTTGATTTCCGAACCGGTAAAACCGAGGTCCGGGATGAAGATTCCGATATGGGCGGAACCCTGCGCCTCGGGGCCTATCCATGTCGGTTAATAAAAGATACTCTGGCTGCCGCGGCCTATAAGCAGGAAGAGATCAGCGAACGTCATCGTCACCGTTATGAGTTCAACAACATCTTCCGCAAGCAGCTGGAAGAGGCCGGCCTGGTGGTCAGCGGGACCTCTCCGGATGAAACCCTGGTCGAGATTATCGAACTCCGGGATCATCCCTGGTTTCTCGGCTGCCAGTTCCATCCGGAATTTCAGTCAAAACCCATGAAGCCGCACCCGTTGTTCAGGGATTTTATTCGAGCCGCGCTGAAAAACAGCCGAAAATAAATATATGATACCTCCTGTAACCATCAATACTCCCGACCGCCCGTATCTGGTCGGCCCGGGCCAGCCGCTGCTGCTGCTGGCCGGTCCCTGTGTGCTCGAGTCCGGTGAACTGGCCTTGGATATTGCTCGGGAGATGAAGGCGATCTGTTCCCGTCTCGGGATCTCCTATGTCTTCAAGGCCTCATTTGACAAGGCCAACCGAACATCGTTGAGTTCTTTTCGCGGGCCCGGTCTGGAAAACGGCCTGCGTCAGCTCGGCCGTATACGTGAAG
>DRKH01000143.1 GCA_011051825.1 Desulfobulbus sp. | reverse complement strand
ATCCGAAAATGGCGCTGAGCGCCCGGATGCAACGCAGCACTGCAGAGTGGTGCTGCGAGAGTGGGCTTGTTCCACCGCTCTGCGGGCTGGCTGCAGAGCCGTCAAGCCAAGAATAGATGTCATTGGCAGAAGCAAAAAGGGTGGGCATTGCCCACAAAAAAAGCTGCCGAACCCCATGCACTCTATATGGAACAACGTCCTTTCGGCGAAGCAGCTATTATTATAACCCACTTTCTGCTGGTGGGCGGTGCCCACCCTTACACAAAACCGGTTGATCTTTTTGCCACCAATCGCCCGCAGGTAAGCGTAGACTCCGGGGGCGGGCTCTACGTGGCGCAATCGATTGATATGTCGTTGTATTCTCCTTAGCTTGACGGCTATGGGGCTAGCTGCAGAGTTTTTGAATGGTCCTGGAAAAATTTACCGGCAGCCGCACTACTTTTTTGGCCTTGTTCTGAAAGAGCAGATACTGCTGCCGGAGCCCGTGCAGGAAGAGATCCCTGGTTATCTCCACATCCTTCCTGCAGTAGGTTCGTATCTTTTCTATTTCTCCCTGCCGATACCATTGCAGTGCCTGGAGGCCGTTGCTGCTTTTTTTCAACCCCAGGGTATGTTCGGCCAGTCGATCCAGACTTAACCTGTAGCCGAGTTGACCGGTGATCTCTTCCAGGATGTCGAGAGAGGGGAGGGCCGAGAGTTTTTTTGTTGTATAAGCCGACAACACCTTGTTGTCGAATCGTTTATTGTTGAATCCTACCACCAGCTCAAGGCGGAAAAGATGTTCGAGGAGGCCGGGGACCTCATCCTCCTCATAGGAGTAAAATCTATCCTCCAGACCATCGTAAACCACTGCCATGGAAATGCCCATCCGGTCGGCCCGGTGCCAGCCGCCGACCTCTTTGGCGGATCTCTTTGTTTCCAGATCAAAAACACCATATTTCCGGGGAGGTTCTGTCCTGACGACAACCGGCTTCGGCTGAAGGGGTCTGACCGGATCTTTTCCGTGCCGTATTGTTGAGCTGCCGGGTTTGAGCAGTCCGGCAAGCAGCAGCATGCAGCCCTGTTTGTCAATGGGCCTGTTGCCGGAGCCGCATTTCGGCGAATGCACACAGGAGGGACAGCCGAGGTCACAATCGCAGCCGTTCACGATGTGCATGGTCTGCTGCAGCAGATCGTGAGCCAGGGAAAAAGCCTTCTCGCACAGGCCGATGCCGCCGGCATAACCATCATAGATAAAAATGGCGGGGTTCTGCAGTTGTTCATGCCGGGGATGGGAAATGCCGCCGATGTCATTGCGGTCACAGAGGATAAGCAGCGGCATGGTTCCGATTATTGCGTGTTCCAGTGCGTGGATACTTCCCATGAAGTGGATTTTCTTCTCTTCCAGCTCGTTCTGCAGTCCCAGGGGAATTTCCAGCCATAACCCTTTGGTTTCAAAAATCTGCGGCGGCAGATCCAGGGGCAGACGGGCGATTACCTGTTGTCTGCCGGTGAGAATTTTATGATATCCGCTGATGTGTTCCGTGACTCGTACACGGCCGAAAGAGAGTGTTCCTGCGCCACAGGGAAGTACCTGCTCAGTGGCCAGGATTTCCGTATCCTTGTCAACCATGGCCCGGGTGTAATAGCCGGGTCGGACAGGCTGAACCAGGATTTCCCGTGCCTCAAGGTCCAGAGAAGTGACCAGCCAGGTTCCGGCCATGTGCAGATAGATTGCCCCTTCATGACACTCGGTACAGGCCCGGAATCCGTCAACCTCGCCAAGAACGGTACGGTCTGCCGCACTGTACAAAATGAAGCGATCGCCTGAACCCCGCAGGTTGACCCTCCGCTGCGGATATTTGCGGGCGGAAAACCAGGTGGTACCGTCGGCCGTCTGAAGGAGCCTGCCCCTGGACACAAGCGCGGAAAGCAGCGGGCTGTATCCGTCCCGGCTGAACAGCTCATCTTGAGTTGTCAGCGGGTTTTCAGCAGCGGCGCAGACCAGGTGCCGGGCGGCTATGTTTTCGTTGTCAGGGTCGAGGGCGACCGACTCTACGCTGCGCTTAAAAAAATCGTCCGGGTTGCGCATGAAATGCTGGTCAAGGGCATCCTCGTGGGCGATCAAAATAACAAGGGATTGGCGGCCGTCGCGGCCAACTCTGCCGGCCCGCTGCCGGGTGGCCATCATTGAGCCGGGATAGCCGACCAGCAGGCAGATATCCAACCCGCCTATGTCTATCCCCAGCTCCAGGGCCGAAGTCGAGATAACGCCCAGCAGCTCCCCGTTCGCGAGTTGCCGTTCAATCCGGCGGCGGTCTTCGGCCAAAAATCCGGCCCGGTAAGAGGCGATACAGCCTGCATTCTCCTTTAAACGTTTCTCGCACCAGATGGTGATGAGTTCGGTCATCTTGCGGGATTGGGTGTAGACAATGGTTCGCAGTCTGCGATGGATGGCGGATTCTAAAAGCATTGTCGCCGCAGTCGGTGCCGAATCCAGCGGGTTGAGTAAAATCACATTCTTTTCCGGCTGCGGGGCCCCTGAGTCGGTGATGACTCGAACCGGGGCGGAGAGCAGCCTGGATCCGAGTTCCTTCGGGTTACCGATGGTGGCCGAGGAAAGGATAAAAACAGGATCGCTGCCGTACAGGGTGCATATCCGGCGAAGTCTTCGGATCACCCAGGCCATGTGGGCGCCGAAAACACCGCGGTAAGTGTGCACTTCATCAAGAACTATATGGGTCAGGTTGGCAAACAGTGTTCCCCAGAGATGATGGTAGGGCAGCATCGACAGGTGGAGCATGTCGGGGTTGGAAATGAGAATTGCCGGTACATGGTCCCTTATTTTTTTTCTGTGGTAGCTGCTGGTGTCTCCGTCGTAAACCATCGCCGGTTGCCGATTGATGGCTGAAAAATGATCAGGCAGCAACTGGCCGAACCGGTTTATGGTTTTAAACTGGTCCTGAGCAAGGGCCTTGAGGGGGAAGAGGTAGAGGGCTCTTGCCTGTGGATTCTTGAGTAATTCCTGAAAAACCGGAAGGTTGTAGATGAGGCTTTTGCCGCTTGCCGTTGGAGTGGCCACCAGCACGTTTTCTTTATTTTGGATCCGTTGGATCGCCTGGTACTGGTGGCTGTAGAGTTCAGATATCCCGATCCGGGCAAGAAGTTCGGTCAGCTCCGGGGGGAGAAGCTGGTCGGGTCTGATCCCGGTCCCCTCTTTTGGCGGAAATCGTTTATGGGCGACAATCTGCGGTCCGAACCGGTCGGACAACTTGAAGGCCCGTACATACTCCGCCACTGTTCCGGTTTCAGCCTTCATGCGGCCGGAGGGGTGATTTTATGGTTTAATAAATGATCCATATATTCTATGATACGATCTTATCCGTTTTGCAGGAACGGGGAAAGGAACGGGAGCCGGGCTCCGGTCGTTTCCCGGTTTTGATCAACCCACACCGACCGGTTTCCATGTTAACCGTTGCAACTTTAGGACCGAGAAAATCCCACGCATGGCTGGCCGCCACCCGATACGCCACCGGTGCGGCCATAGAACTCTATCCTCACACCAAGGCCCTGCTTGAGGCCTTTGTCGGCGGCAACGCCGATTTGGTCATTGTCCCTGTATATAATACCCGTGAGGGTGAGAATAAACCGTATTTCCGACTTTTTGAGAAGATAAAATCCGGTTACTGGATTGATAATATCGTTTTACCGTCCAATGTGTCCCTTGGAGCCCTGCAGGCCGGGGAAAAGGTATCCGATCTCCGGACATTGATCGGCAGTCAGGCTGTATTCAAACAGTGCGAGGAGTATCTCGGCAATATCCTGCCGGATGTCACCCTTTTGGGCGTGCACGATGTTGAACAGACCATTGAGGAGCTTCCCGAGGAACAGCGTTCCGGGTATGGTGTCCTTGACGGTGAGGAACTGCTCTGTTCCCTTGGTCTTGTGGTTCTGGAACGGGATGTGGCGCCCCATAACCGGACACGTTACGCCGTTCTCGGGCCTGAGCTTGCCGTGCCGACCGGATATGATGCCACGGCCTTGATATCCGAGCCCCTTGATGACCGGGTCGGTATGCTGGTGGACATCCTGAGCGAATTTACCCGCCGGGGCATAAATATCCTTGATCTGCGTTCCGAAAACGACATCAAAACCCAGAAACTGCAGGTATACATTGAGGTCGAGGGCCATATCCAGGATGAGGTGATCAAGAGCGCGGTAACCCGCATTGAAAACAGGGTGATCGGGCAGCCCGACGCCCTGCGCCTTCTCGGCAGCTTTCCGCGGGTTGACATGCGAACCAAGTATATCAAGTCGTTCGGATTCATCGGAACCGGTGCCATGAGCAGGTGGTTTGCCGACCGGCTGGAGCGGGAAGGCTACCGGGTTTTGTTGAGTGGTCGCTCAACACCACTGCGTCCCGAGAGAATGATTCCGCAGGTGGATGTTCTTGTCATCTGTGTGCCGATCTCGGCAACGGTTGATACCATTTCCGCCTATGCGCCTTTGCTCAGTGACGGCAAGGCCTTGATCCTGCTGGCCGGTGAATCTGCAACCACGGTTGAGCGGGCGCTTGCCGTCACGTCGCCCGGGGTAGAGGTCATGCTGGTGCATAATCTCTGGGGTCCGCAGGCCGCGACCATGAAGGATAAGAACGCAGTTGTGGTCCGCACGGCCAGAAGCGGCCGCTTCTGCGGTGAATTCGAGGCCTTTCTGTATAAGCATGGTGCGGATATTTACCACGATTCGGCAGAGAAACATGATCTGCTCATGGGCATCGGCCAGAAACTGCCGACCGTGATTTCCGTTGCCCTGGCCATGACCCTTGATATGAATAACATTACGGCTGAAGATATAGCCGGCCACTGCACCCTGACCTCCCTGTACCCGATCCTGGCCATGGCCAGGGTCCATTCGCAGAATCCGCGGACCTATGCCGAGATCATGTCCACGTCCGGTGAGAGTAGAAAGATTGTGCTGGATTTTGCAGAGAACCTGGAAAAAGTTGTGGACATGGCCGATGGGTCGGAGATTGAAAAACTTGCCGACCTGATTCATCTTAACGCCGATCATCTGACCGAGGACTTCCTCAAGGCAAGAATGCATCAGGCAAAGGCCGTTGATGAAGTATTGGGAAGAATGATCTAGACGGAGAATGCTCAAGCCGGAGCAACCCGT
>DRKH01000142.1 GCA_011051825.1 Desulfobulbus sp. | reverse complement strand
TCCGTTGTTCATTTTTAGTCGTCATGGTTCCGTAATGTTTCCCGTACATGAAGCAGGGGAAGCTGTCTGAGCAGATGATCGGCCAGAGTCAACCTGACCATGGCTTCACAAACCGGGATAATCCTGGGAATTGCAGAAATATCATGACGGCCGCCGACCTTGATGGGCACGGGTTCGTTGTTGATATTGATGGTCTGCTGTTCCTTGTGGATAGAAGGTATCGGTTTGACGGCTACCCGGATAATCAGATGTTCGCCGTTACTGATACCGGCCAGGATTCCGCCGGAGTTATTGCCGAGGAAACCGGCCGGCGAGATGGCATCGTTATTTTCCGAACCCAGCATTGACGCAGCGGCAAACCCGGCCCCGATCTCCACCCCTTTGACGGCGCCGATCGACATCAGCGCCCGGGCAAGTTCACCGTCGAGCTTATCAAAAACCGGCTCGCCAAGCCCGGGTGGACAGACGGCCCTGATCTCGACAATACCGCCCAGGGTATCACCCTGACTGCGGACCTCGGCGATGCGTTCTTCCATCCGGGCAGCGGCTTCATTGTCCGGACAGAACAAGCGGTTTTCACCAACGACACTCAGGTCACGTTGAGTGACACTGACCCCGCCCAGGGCCACGGTATAGGCCTGCACATTCATGGAATACTCGGCAAGCAGTCGGCCGGCAACTGCTCCGGCGGCGACCCGGGCGGCGGTTTCCCGGGCCGATGCCCGACCTCCGCCGCGATGATCCCGTATTCCGTATTTGGACTGGTAGGTCAGATCGCCGTGACCGGGCCGGAAAACATCCTGCAGATGGGTGTAGGACTTTGAATGGGCATCCTTGTTCATAATCACCAGCGAGATCGGGGTGCCGGTTGTGAGCTCGCAGCCGCCGTCATCAAGCCGAAAGGTTCCGGACATGATCCGTACCCGGTCAGGCTCTTTTCTGGGTGAAGTTGCCCCGCCCTTGCCGGGTCGCCGTCGTTCAAGCTCGGCCTGGATCATCTCTTCAGTAAGTTCAATACCCGGTGGACAGCCATCGATGACGGCTCCAAGTCCGGTGCCGTGGGACTCCCCCCAGGTGGTCACCCTGAACAGGGTGCCGAATGTATTGCCTGCCATTTTTTCTCTCTTAAAAATATCTGTTTTTTTCGGTTAGCACTGTCAGGCCATGTTCTATTTCCTCGACCAGCTCGGAGGGCGAGCGCCCATCGGTTTGGACGAAGAAATCAGATCCGCTCCGATAGATGGGGTTCCGTTCGGAAAGCAGCAGAGTTATCTCATGATCGGAGTTCAGGCCGGTCAGGGAAGGCCGCTGCTGCTCGGAATGCATATCCGACGCCAGACGCTGCTGTATGGTCCGCTCTTCGGCCCGCAACCAGACAGAGGCACTCTGTCTGCGCAGGGATTGCCACGCCGATCCATGCTGAACAGCCCCACCGCCGGTGGCGATAACCACCCCCTCTTGTCGACACAGCTTCATCAGCACGCGCTCTTCCACCTCACGAAACCGATCCCAGCCGTATTCTGCAACAAAATCAGCCACACTGCAGCCAATGCGTCGACAGATAAGGGCATCGGTATCAAGGAAAACCCATCCCAGTCTGTCGGCGAGCAGCCGTCCGACCAGCGACTTGCCGGTGGCCCGGAACCCGGTCAGCAGGATACGGTCAAAAAAAAATGCCGGTTGCTCGGCTGCTCCGTCTTTTCGTGTTGCAGCGCCATAAAAGCTGTTCAATAAAGAGCCGCTCATTCCCCCGGCCCCTGACCACGACAATTGCAGAGGGTAAAGGATATCCTGTTCACGGGAATTCCACAGCCTGTTTTTTTTCCTTTTCTTTTCATCTTTCTCTACTTACAGTATGCCATAAAGAAAATATTACCAGCCAAAAGATAAAAAACAAGTAACTAATCATCGGCAATCCGGAATCTTCCGGAAGCCCTCCGGCCTGATCGGTTACAGTTGTCGGTGTCGTAAAAGCCTCGCCACCGACGGCGGAGTGATTACAATCTATTGATTCTCCGTGTTGCGCAACAGGCGTAAGCGGATTTTTGCGAGGCCTCAACAACAAGGTGCCTGCCGGTTTCGGCGTGCACCGGAATGCTTAAAAAAAATGGAATACAGGGATTATTACGACATTCTCGGCGTCGAACGGGACGCCACCCAGGATGCAATCAAACAGGCCTATCGGCGCCTTGCCCGAAAATATCATCCTGATGTCAGCAAGGAGGCGGATGCGGACAAGAAATTTAAAGATCTGGGCGAGGCCTATGAAGTATTAAAAGACCCGGAAAAACGGGCGGCCTACGACAAATTCGGCAGTAACTGGCAAAACGGCCAGGATTTTGAACCGCCGCCCAACTGGGATGCCGGTTTCGAATTCCGTGGCGCAGGATACACCGGCGGTCCGGACGGGGACTACAGTGACTTCTTCGAGACCCTGTTCGGCCGCAGCGGCTACAGCGGTGGTGGAAGCAGACGCAGCACCTTTCGCATGAAGGGTGAGGATCAGCATGCCAAAATCGTTATCCGGCCGGCCGACGCCTACAACGGTTCCAGGCAGACGATCACCCTTTCCCGGGCGACCATAGACGATCAGGGCCGCGTGACCACGGCACCTCACAGCCTGCAGGTCACCATTCCCAAGGGCATAACCGAAGGCCAGCGCATTCGACTCGAAGGCCAGGGGATGCCGGGCATGGGCGGTGCTCCGGCCGGTGATCTCTTTCTTGAGATCGCCTTTGCCGACGATCCGATCTTTAAGGTACATAAACGTGATATCCACCTGGACCTGCCCATTACCCCATGGGAGGCGGCCCTGGGCGCGACCATCACCGTGCCCACCCTGGGTGGAAAGGTTCAGCTGAAAATCCCCGCAGGCTCCCAGGGCGGCAACAAACTGCGCCTGAAAGGCCGGGGACTGTCAACGGCGAAGCAGCAGGGGGACCAGATCGTTAACCTGCGTATAGTTGTGCCCGAGGCAAAGACAGAGGAACAGAAACAACTCTATAAGAAGATGGCCGAAATTATGCCGGTCAACCCGAGAAATGACCTGGGATTGTAAGATGACAGACACACTCACCCTTTTAACAGGTACCGTACTAGATGAAAATACCCGCTGCAGCCTCGGTGATCTCTGTCGATTCTGCGGGGTACCGGCAGAACTTATCCTGGAAATGGTTGAAGAAGGGATGTTGAACCCGCAGGGGATGGCACCGGGAGAATGGTCGTTCACAGCCATTGAAATAAAACGGGTCCAGACAACCATCCGGCTGCAACGGGATCTACGCGTTAACCTTCCCGGCTGTGCACTGGCGCTGCAACTTCTTGAAGAGCTTGAAGAGCTGCGCCGTCTGCATCGGATACGCTAGATCTTGGATTTTTTCATCCTTCTGGTCAACCGGCTGGACGGCGCGTCCTTTGTCGCCGGTCTGCTCGGTGCCGGCATCCCGATGTTTCTTCTGGGCCTCATGCTGTATTCACGACTGAGCCGCAAAAATATCGGCCTTTCCATCCGCCTGGAACAGGCTGGTCATACTCTATCACGGCTGGATGCCGATATTGACCGACTGCGGGCGCAGCGGGACAGCTTACGCGCACAGAATCAGAGAGAAGCCGAGATCACGGCCGCTTTAGAGGCTGACCTGACATCGGCCCGAAAACTTATGCAGGAGCGGGAAGCCCTATTAAAAACGACCAGGAAACAAATGGAACGGGATTTTCAGCTCCTTGCAGGGCAAACCTTAAATGAAAAAGGAGCACAGCTGAGCCGCCAACATGAATCCGGCCTGCATGCGCTTCTTGAACCGATGCGTGAACAGCTGCAGGCCTTCAGATCACGGGTGGAAGATGTCTATGACAGGGAATCGCGCGACCATTCGGCTCTACGCAGAGAAATAGAACTGCTCAGGGGTCTGAACCAGCAGCTCAGCACCGATGCCGTCCGGCTTACCGAGGCCCTGCTGGGAAAAAGCAAGGTCCAGGGACAGTGGGGCGAAATGATCCTGGAAAAATTACTTGAAGATTCCGGGCTTCGCAAGGGAGCGGAGTTCGAAACCCAGCCTGCCGTCCACAATGAACAGGGCCGGCTTCGCCAGCCGGACGTCATTCTTCATCTGCCGAAAAACCGCGACATAATTATCGATGCCAAGGTATCGCTTAAGTCGTGGGCCCTGGCCGCGCATGAGCAGGATCCCAAAAAACAGCAGAAGCTTCTCAAGCAGCATCTGCACTCCCTGCACGGCCACATCAAAGGGCTTTCCGGGAAAAAATATCACCAGCTGCCCGGACTCAATACCCTGGATTTCGTCCTGTTGTTTATCCCGGTGGAAGGCGCCTTTCAGGCGGCCCTCACGCTGGAACCCGAGCTGCTGACCCGGGCCATGCACAAAAAAATAATTCTTGCCGGACCCTCGACCCTGCTGGCCATACTCCGCACTATTCATCACCTGTGGCGGATGGATGAGCAGGGGCGTAACGGTTTAACTATTGCCAAACAAGCAGGAAATCTTTATGATAAATTCGTGGGTTTTACAGAAGCCTTTGAAGAGGTCGGCTTTCGACTGGAACAAAGTCGCAACTCCTGGCAGACCGCACGGAAACGGCTGGTCTCGGGACGGGGCAACCTGATCGCCCGGGTTGAGGCATTAAAAGAACTTGGCATTCAACCCGGACGCAATTTTCCACAAACTCTAAAAGATGACAAGTAGGAGGTCACTATGAAACATCTCAGCATAATAGCAGTTCTCTGTATGTTCGCACTCACATCCTGTGCCAACATGAACAAGGCACAGACTGGAGCCGTCGGCGGAGCAGCAGGCGGCGCCCTCATCGGCCAGATGATCGGACACAATACCGAAGCCACTCTTATCGGAGCGGCGGTCGGCACCATGCTCGGTTATATCGTCGGCAACGAAATGGATAAATATGATCGCCAACAACTCAACCATGTCTACGAACGAGGGGTCTCCAACCGCACCTCCTCATGGGTCAATCCCGACAACGGCAACCAGTACAACGTTACTCCGCAGCCGGCATATACCGATCCGAAGACAAACAGGGTCTGTCGCAAGGCGGAAATTGATGCCCTGATTGACGGCAAGATGGATAAGACATATACAACGGCCTGCCGTGACAACAACGGCCACTGGCAGCTCCAGAACTAAAGAGGCGCCGGATGCTCTCAGGTCGATTCGGGATCTCCACTTCCGCCCATATGGAGTTTGTCGACATCACGACACAACTCCAGCAGGCGGTTGACGACAGCGGAGCAGACGACGGCCTGCTGGTGGTCTATAACCCGCATACGACCGCGGGTATCACCATAAACGAGGGCGCCGATCCGGATGTGCAGCATGATCTTGTCGGCGTCTTTGCCCGGATCATCCCCCAGGACTATCCGTACAGGCACCGGGAGGGCAACTCGCCCTCCCATATGATGACCACGCTCACCGGCAGTTCCGCCACCGTGATTATTGAAAACGGCCGGATACGACTCGGCACCTGGCAGCGTATTTTTTTCTGTGAATACGACGGGCCCCGCAGTCGCAACGTCTGGTGGAAAATTCTGGAAGGCTGAGTGTGAGCGAAAAATCATCCATACCGGCAGATGCAATCTGTTTCGGCCTGGACCGGGTGACCGATGAACGGTCGCTGGTCCTTTTTCTTCGCCTGTTCTGCCGTGATCAGCTGCTTGACACCCTCGTTCCGCGTCTTGAAGATTTTGAGATAGAACAGGTGGTCGACCAGCTTTCCACACTCATGCGCACCCATCTGCAGGAAAAAGAATACCATGAGCTGTTTCTGGACGATCACGACCACCACCACTAGCCCGCACAGTTCACAAAGGTTGTCGCGAAAGGCCTGAAAACGCCGTGCATGCAAAAACAGCCTGAAAAGAGCGTAGAGATATTGACATATTTCGAGGACTCTTTTTGCGCTGTGACGCAGCAGGCCGCTTGTGAAATATGCGGGCCGGGAAACTGTCTGAAAAACCGTAACAGAGAAGAAACGTAACTATTCAGGTAGGGGCAGAGAACTAGCCCAACCACCACCTGTAACTGTTTAGGAGTGCTCCATATCTGTGCAGTCAGGCCTGTGAACTATAGTGATTCCTATGTGAATCAGGCCTGACCGTGCAGAGATG
>DRKH01000141.1 GCA_011051825.1 Desulfobulbus sp. | reverse complement strand
ATTGCCCTTGCCACTCCCTGGCCAGCTCCTTGGCCTCCTGCATCAGGCAGAACCCGTCTTTGCGGCTGACAACCTGGACCTCCACCTCATATCTCCGCACCAGCGGCACCAACTGCTGCCAGAGCGTTGTATTGCTCACCGCTTTACCCTCACTGGTTTGCCAGCCTCTCTGCTGCCAGCCGTCAAGCCAGCTATGCACCCCATCCCGGAGATAGCCGGAGGTGGTGTACAGGGTCACCGGCAGTTCACGTTTAAGCGCCGAAAGTCCGGCAACAGCGGCAAGAAGATGGAACTGATTGGCGGAACTCCCCTGCTCTTCACCGCCGATCACTTTAACATAATGCTGATATGAAAGAATAATTGCCCAGGAACCACGTTGTCGGCTGGGGGCATAGGTGATGCCGGAAAAAATTGTAATCCTGCTGTCATCAGGATCGGCAACCGGAGCCTCTCGGGTATCGGCCCCGGGTGTGCTCCTTGCCGCAACCGCCAGGGCATCAACCCGTTCATTCCAGGGATCCTGTGAGTGGCCCTTGACCCACTGCCAGTCCACCCGGTGCCGTTTTATTTCTTCTGCCAGCGCCTCCCAGAGATCGCGGTTCTTGACCGGCTGTTTATCGGCAGTCAACCAGCCCCTGCGCTGCCAGCCGTGAATCCATGAGGTGATGCCGTTTTTCACATAGGTCGAATCAGTGATCAGGGTAATCCGGTGCGGTTGTTTAAGTTGCTGCAGGCCGCGCAGGGCTGCCGTTAACTCCATACGGTTATTGGTGGTTTGCTCATCGCGGCCGCTGAGTTCCTCCAGCAGCCTGCCCTGAGAAAGAAAAACCACGCCCCAGCCGCCGGTGCCGGGATTGGGGCTGCAGGCCCCATCGGTATACAGAGTTATCTCGGGCAGGGACACGTTCATTCACCATCAAGGTAGAGTATTTCTCCGGAATACTCGGTCACGAGCGTTCCGTCTTCAAGCTCCATGATCAGACCGCCTTCAGGGTCAATATCCCGTGCCACAGCCCGGTAAAGCGGTTTTTTCTGGACATCATAACCATACTGCACCATCTTACCCGGCGTATCACTGAGCTCCAGGAAACGCTGCAGAAGCAGATTCTTTCCCTGACCACCCTGATCCTGTATCCCGGCAAGCCCCTGTTCCTCCACATAACAGAGCAGACCGAAATTCCACTGCAAACGGGCCAGAAGCAGACGACAGAGCTCATCAAGATCAACCTGCTGCCCGGTCAACAGGCGTAATCCGGTTGCCTTTGCCTGCAGCTCTTCGGGGAATATGGTGTTATTGGCATTGATACCGATGCCGATCAGGTGAAAACGCTCATCATCCGGGCCGATCAACATTTCACTGAGAATACCGGCCACTTTTTCGCCCTGGACATGGACGTCGTTGACCCACTTAAGACCGGCATTCACCCCAAAGGCGTTGACGGTTTCACAACAGGCGATTCCGGTGGCAAAGGGCAGCAGACGGCTGAATTCAGGGAGGAAGGTGTCGGCCCAGAGCAGGGCAAGGTAGAGTCCGCCGGACGGGGCGTGCCAGCGGCGGTCAAAGCGACCGCTGGAGTTACTGAGTTCGTCGGCCCGGACCACGGTTCCCGTGGCTATGGACGAGTTTGCGGACTGTTGGTCGACAAGGGAACGCAGCCGATCCATACACCGGCTCAGGCGGGGATGATGCTCAACCCGGCAGCCCATCGGCGCGCCATAGCGGAGAATACGCTCGATCGTCTCTGTTCCATAGACCGTCGTCTGCGAACTCTCCCGGGCAAGACGGCAAATAGAGGAATGGGAAAGCATCAGAGCTCAGGGGGATGCTATTCCCACTCGGCTTTAACCCTGGTGATGATCTTCTGGACAACGGTGAGTTTATCTTCCGGGCAGACCCCTATCAGAGGAACGCCCTGGTCAACACTGTCGCCCGCTTTAAAATAAATAGAATGGAGGATTCCGGGTTCACCGCTGTAGTAGACCGGGGTATCTCTTTTCATCAACGACATGGTGATGATTTCATCACCGGGTTTGATAAAAATCGATCGGGCACCCTTCTGATCGATCCTCGACTGAATGTCCATGGAGAAATAATAGCGGGCCCGTTCCGGAGCAGGAAAGAGGTAGAGAACCTCCTGAAGAATGGACTCGATAATCTCTTTTTTCTTTAACGGGTGACGAATGGTCAACAATCGGGTTCCGGCCTCGACAAACTGCCCGTCGGCCTCCTTATTAATATAGGAAACCGTCCCGTTGGTCTTGGAGGTTATGACCTTGGGGTTACGCTCCCGGGTAATCTCATACAATGGGGAACCGGGGATGTGATGCCACTGACCGCTGACACCATTAACCTCGGCATCGACATCAACAAGAAAACGGACCTCACCGGCGTGTACAGCGTACATGTCCACATAATCATAGGGATCAGACCGGTACTTGCTGAAGATTTCGTCAAAATGAACTTTATCAGATGCCATAGAAAGAGTTAACAGATAGAATTCAACGGATCCCTTGCTCCATCGCCGGTTGAACGGACGACAAAGGGGGAATCCGGCAGTATAAAAGAGTATAAACCAGCATGGCTGGACCAGGTAAGCGGAGCAAAACGCAGACTCCGGGATTTTCAGGTCCCAGCCACAACGAGCGATGAAAATGTTCTATTTCAGGAGCACTCGTTTACCCGCAGAGCAGTGGAACAAGACCACTCTCGCAGCACCGTGCTGCGGTGCATCCAGACGCTCAGCCACATTTTCAGAGGCTGGACCGGCTTTTTAACATCACAGCCGGAACAAGCGATGAAAACAACCCGAAACGACATCGTTTCAAGGGCTTTATTCAGATAAACCTCCATGCCCGGTGGGCACAACAGATAGCGCAGACTTCGAAGCATGAAAACAGCGTACGGGCCGCCGGGTAAAGATCGCCCGCGGGGCGGGCCCCTACTGCGTTGATATTAATTCATGTTTTACAAACAATAACCGCCGAAGGCGGCTGACTTAAACTCAGAACCCGGAACTCGAAACTCGGAACCCGCTGTTTTCAGATAAAAAATACGGGACATGCCCATTGGTCATGCCCCGCAAAATGCCTGCAGCTACAAAAAAATCAGTGCTCAGCAGGTGCTCCGTGACTGCCTTCGGCTGATGGCGCGCCGTGTTCCCCCGCTGCCTCCTCATGGCCGCCGCTGGACCGGTGCAGAACAAATGAAGGGGCCTGGACAATATCAAAATCCACCAGAGAACACTGCAGCCCCCTGGCCCGGGTATTGACAAACCGCCTGCTGAGCGACTTGTGCTCCATGGTTTCACCGGCCGGTATTTTTCCACTGAGCAGCCAGATCTTACGATCCATGAACTTTCCGTCGGCACCGTAAAATTCACAGAGAACTTTAAGATCTCTTATATCCTGATCGCTGCTGTTCCGGACCACAAAATCCGCATGAACCACCTGGCCGGGACTTTCGGCTAATTTATAGTTGACCAGTTGGACTTCCGGCATCAGGGCTGCAATCTCTGCAGAAGGTTTCGGCTCGGTAACAAAAAGCCCTTTAGGGGTCAATGCCGAACTGATGCTGGTGACCGCAAAAGTAAACAGACCGCCAATCAGAAT
>DRKH01000140.1 GCA_011051825.1 Desulfobulbus sp. | reverse complement strand
TTGAACGGCTTGAACGGTTCAACCAGCTTAAGCCATTCCCCCTCACGGCTGCCAGAGCAGGTAGGCCTTGATAAAAGGGTCCAGCCTGCCGTCAAGGACTGCATCCACGTTGCCCTCTTCCTGATTGGTCCGGTGATCCTTGATCATCCGGTACGGCTGCAGCACATAGGAACGAATCTGGCTGCCCCAGGAAATTTCCTTCTTATCCCCGTGCAGGTTCTCCTGGGCCTGGGCCTTTTCCTCTTTTTCTTTTTCATACAGCCGGGCCATAAGCATCTTCATGGCCATATCCTTATTCCGATGCTGCGAACGCTCATTCTGGCACTGGACCACAATACCCGTTGGCAGATGGGTTATACGGATTGCCGAATCGGTCTTGTTGACATGCTGGCCGCCGGCTCCGGAGGCCCGATAGGTATCAATACGCAGATCCTTTTCGTTGATATCCACCTCGATGGTGTCATCAAGCTCCGGCAGCACCATGACCGAGGCAAAAGAGGTGTGCCGCCTGCCCGAGGCATCAAAGGGCGAGATCCGTACCAGTCGATGAATACCGACCTCGGAGCGCAGATATCCATAGGCATGTTTACCTTTAATCAGGATAGTCACACTTTTGGTTCCGGCCTCATCACCGGCAAGATGATCAAGGATATCGGTTTTGAACCCCTTGTCCTCAGCCCAGCGCAGATACATGCGCATAAGAATCTCCACCCAGTCCTGGGCCTCGGTCCCCCCGGCCCCGGCATGAATGGTCAGAATGGCGTTGCTGTTGTCGTGCTCGCCGGAGAACATACACTCCAGCTCAACCAGGTCAACCCGTTCCTGCAGTTCACCAAGACTGTCAACCACCTCCTGATAGGTCTCATTATCCTGCTCTTCTCTGGCCATATCGAGCAGCATATCGGCCTCTTCCAGGTCCTCAAAATTTTTTTCCCAGACCCCGATGATGTCCTGAAGCTGCCCCAGTTCCTTCTGCACTTTTTTGGCCAGGGTCTGGTCATTCCAGAATTCCGGTTCCAGAGTCTGGGCCTCAAGTTTGTCAACGAGTTCTTTTTTTCCCTCTAAGTCAAAGATGCTCCTTCAAGGCCAGCATCCTGCCCTTGAGTTGGTTGAGTTTCTGTTTCGACTCAGCCGCTTCGCTTACTTCAGCCATCGGTTACTACTCCAGTTCGTCTCAAAAAAAACATTGTGAGCTCATCCTCGATAGACCGGGAGAAGTGCCGCACAATGTGCTTCCGCTCAATGCATTAAAAAATGTAACTATTCAGGTAGGGGCAAAGAACTAGCCCAACCACCACCTGTAACTGTTCAGGAGTGCTCCATATCTGTGCAGTCAGGCCTGTGAACTATAGTGATTCCTATGTGAACCAGGCCTGACCGTGCAGAGATGGGGTGCTCCTGAACAGTTACTAAAAAATATTCTAAACGCTCTGCCCGGAAGTCTCAAGAAAAAGATGACGATACCCCGACAGCAGTCCTCAACCGACTTCCAGCAGACGTGCCCGCTGGATGAATAAAAATTGCGCGGTGTCGGCACCGAGCGCCGACCATGGTTTTTCAACCCGGAACCGGGCCAGGGCGGCAGTGGGCATGAGTTTCCCATCCTCAGGCCAATGAACGGCCTTCGCGCCCAGGTAGAGAACAAAATCCTCCATGCCGGTGTTATGGCCGACCAGCAACAGCCGTTTGATCTTTTTGGGAACCGACCGGACGACTTGCAGGAGCTGGACCTCGTCGGCCTCGTAAACAACCGCTTTTTCCCTGATTCTCTCCAGGGGAAACTGCATGGCACTGCAGGCCAGACGCGCGGTTTCCAGAGCCCGGACAGCCGGTGAGCTGATCACGTAATCAGGCTGCAACCCCTGCCCTGCCATCCAGGAACCCATCTGGGTTGCATTTTTACGGCCCCGCTTTTTCAACGGTCGATGGAAATCATCCACCGGCCTGCTCCAGTCGGATTTACCATGGCGCAGTATCAGTAATTCTCTCTGCATATTTTCCGTCCTCTACGTACAACGTATGTAACTATTAGATGGGTACACGATTTATGCAATACCACAAACCGTCTATTATCTCTTGGACAACCTTACCCTTTTTTAAAATTAAATTTTGCCAAAACAAAAAAATATGCGATACTTGTTTAAGAGCAACACCACCTTCTTTTTACAAGAGAATATCTCGATGAAATCTCTTCCGCCCTCCTCCCCGGTTCTGCTTACTATCGAAGACGATTCCCTGCTTCGCTCCACCCTGACCACCTACCTGGTCCGGTATGGATATACCATGTTTGAAGCAGAAAACGGACAACAGGGGCTGGAGCTGTTTAATCGTCACAAACCGGACGTCGTCCTCCTTGACCTGCGCCTCCCCATTCTCGACGGACTCGATGTCCTGTATACCATACATACCTCCTCACCGGAAACACCAGTCATCATCGTCTCCGGAATGGGGACCTTCGAGGATGTGAAATCCTCCAGGTGGTGATGAACCTCTGCACCAACGGTTTTCACGCCCTTAAAGAGGAAAAACCATTGACCCTGCGGGCCCCGGCTCTGGGAGTGCAGCAGGCTCTCCATTAAACCTGCAGATATGACAGATTAAAACAGGCTGCCGCAATGAAAAACGCAGACATTCTTATTGTCGAAGATGACGGCATAATCGCCCATGACCTGCTGACCCGCCTGCACAAGGTCGGATACCGGACAGTATCGACCGTTGCCAGCGGGGAGAAGGCCCTTGAACGGATAGCACAATCCCTGCCGGATCTGATCCTGATGGACATCGTTCTCAAGGGTCGACTCGATGGTATTGAAACCGTCCAGGAAATCCGCAGACAGCATTTCTCAACAGCGGTTGTCTACCTGACCGCCTGCAGTGACGAAATCACCCTTAACCGGGCAAAAAAAACCGAGCCCCAGGGCTACCTGGTCAAACCGGTCAAGGATTATGAGCTGTTTACTGCAGTTGACCTTGCCCTGATAAAGATACACAATGAACGCAGGGAGCAGCATCTTCGCGCCGTTCTCAACACCCTTGTCCGGATGCACCGTCTCTTTATCCGCCATGAACATGAAGCTGAACTGCTGCCCGATCTCTGCAGGCTGTTAACGGAAAGCCGTAGTTATCAAAGTGCCTGGATCATGCTGCTGGATGAGAACCGGTACCCCCTGCTTACGGTTTCCTCAAACATCAAGGGTGACATTAAAAAACTGGAGCAGGGGGTCTTCAACAGGAATCCGCCCTCCTGCCTCCAGGAGACACTGGCCGGAAACGAGGTAACGGTTACCGAGGACATTGAGGAGTTCTGCCGGGACTGTCCGCTGGTACACGGTTATGGGCGTTCCGGTATCACATCAACACCGATCAGGTTTAAAGACCACCTGCTGGGCATCCTCAC
>DRKH01000139.1 GCA_011051825.1 Desulfobulbus sp. | reverse complement strand
GTCCAGGAAAAATAGATACTTCCACTGCTTTCCCTTGATCGGACGGGATTCGATTTTGGTCAGATCGATGTTGCGCTCGGAAAGGACGTTAAGGACATCGTTCAGGGCGCCGGGCCGGTTGACGAGGAGACCGAGAAGTAAAGACGTCTTGTCGGCGCCGCTTTTATCCGGTGAGTGTTTGCCGATAACCAGGAAGCGGGTGGTGTTGCCCTGGTAATCCTCGATGCCCTTAACCACCACCTGCAGGTTATAGGTTTTGATAGCCAGCGAGCTGGCTATGGCGCCGATGTTGGGGTTGTTTGATGCCATCTGGGCGGCGGCACCGGTGGAAAAAACCGGCAGGGTAGGGGTGTCGGGCAGGTGTTTGCGGAGCCATTCCCGGCATTGAGCCAGGGGTTGGGCATGGGAGGCAACCGTCTGGATGTCCTCCAGGTTGCCGGACTGGCAGACCAGGTTGTGGGAGATGGCCAACTGCAGTTCACCGCAGATTTTGACATTGTATTTCATGAAGGAATCAAGGGTGGAAAACACTGCCCCCTCAATGGAATTTTCCACCGGGACAATGCCGTAGGCAACCCGTTCCTTTTCCACCTCGTTAAAGACGTCGTCAATGGACTCCATCGAGGTGTAATCTGCCGATTGACCGAAATATTTTACTCCGGCAAGGTGGGTGAACGTCGCCTCCGGGCCAAGGTAGGCCACGGCCGTTTTTTTCTGGGAGAGGCGGCAGGTGGTGATGATCTCGTGAAAGATGGAACGCAGGGCACGCTCCGGAAAGATTTTCTTGTTATCCTTCAGCAGTCGTTCATAGATCTCCAGCTCACGTTTCGGGTCCCATTTTGCCCGGTTGGTCTCGGTTTTCAGCCTGCCGATGGTCTTGGCACAGTCAAGCCGTTCTTTGAGCAGGGCAAGTATGGTGTCATCTATTTCGTCAATTCGTCCCCGGACCTGGGGAATTGTTTTTTTATCGTCTTCCATGTCGTTTTTCGTTTACTGCGGGCGCCGGCTCGGGTAGAGCTGTTCAACCGGCAACCCGTCGGATAGTGATGAGAATGCGGAATATAAAACTCTGCATGCTAAAGCATCTTTGCCCGGTTGCAAAGAAAAAATCCGGATTTCAGGCTGATTAGGCCTAAAAAGAGTTGCGTTCGACCTGGATTTCAATAATATACAGCGTCGGTTTACAACCTAAACCCTGCACTTCGAGAATGAAGCAAAAATATTTGTTTTGTATATACGGATAATTATCACGTCACGGAGCAGGCTGAACCATTCACTATCCGGATGAGATCATTTTTCTCTTCATTCCCTTGCCATGCGGGATTGGCACGTTTACCGAATCTGCATCGTTATCAACGGCCTGAAGTATGTTAATACGTCTACGCCCTTGATGCCTCGCATCACCGGCAAACTTGCCAATTGCAGGATTTAGGTATAATACTTCTGCAATCGGAAAAGTCCGAAAGAGAAGAAATAGCTTCCGGAAAGATCATTGTCTGTTTTCAGTGTGAACACGGAACATCATCAGTATGGAAGAAAAACACCATGAGCAAGTTTGAAATAAACAAGACCTATGCCGAGATAAATGCCAGAATCAAGGCTGGTGAAGCGGTTGTGGTGACCGCTGAAGAAATGATCGATATCGTTAAAAAAGACGGTCCGGTTGAAGCGGCCCGCCGGGTTGACGTGGTGACCACCGGTACCTTTTCCACCATGTGCTCTTCCGGTGCTTTTTTTAATTTCGGCCAGACCACGCCGACCATTAAAGCGCAGAAGGTCTGGATTAACAAGGTCTCGGCCTATGCCGGGCTTGCGGCCATAGACGTCTATCTCGGTGCCACCGAACCGGCGGAAGACGATCCCCTCAATAAAATATATCCCGGAGAATTTCGCTACGGCGGCGGACATATTATAGAGGACCTGGTGGCTGGAAAAAAAGTCTTTCTGGAGGCAAAGGCCTATCCCACCGATTGTTATGCCAACCGCAAGTGCAAAAAGGAGATGACCCTGGCCGATTTTCCCCATGCCCTGCTCTGCAATCCACGCAACGGATACCAGAATTATAACTGTGCGGTCAACCTGTCGGACAAGACGGTCTATACCTATATGGGAACCTTGAAACCCAAGTGCCGCAACGCCAATTACTGCAGTGCCGGACAGCTGAGTCCACTCTTAAACGACCCCCTGTACCGGACCATCGGCCTGGGAACCCGCATTTTTCTGGGCGGTGGCATCGGTTACGTGACCTGGCAGGGAACGCAGCATAATCCGGGTGCTCCCAGGGGCGCAAACGGTGTTCCCATGCGGCCTGCCGGAACGATGATGGTTCAGGGCGACTTGAAGCAGATGTCGGCAGACTGGCTGCGCGGGGTCAGTATTCAGGGCTATGGCTGTTCCCTTGCCGTCGGCCTGGGCGTTCCTATCCCGATTCTCAATGAAGAGATGGCCCGGTTTACCGGAGTTGCCGATGAGGAAATCTTCACTCAGGTCGTAGATTACGGGCACGATTATACCAATGGTATTGTTCGCAACTATGGAGAGGTCAGCTATGCCGAGCTGAAAAGCGGTACCATTGAGGTCGCCGGAAACACGATCCCGACTGCCCCGCTTTCTTCCTATGTCAAGGCCCGGGAGATTGCGGAAATATTAAAAAAATGGATCAGTGACGGCAAGTTCCTGCTCACCGAACCGGTGGCGCAGTTTCCCACGGTTGATTTTTCTTTTGATGAACCGGTCTGATCCCCGGGTACGGAGGAGCCGCTCTTGACACTGGAACAGAAGACCAAAAAACTGCACGCTGTCCTGGAAGACTATGGCAGAGTTGCCATAGCCTTTTCAGGCGGTGTGGACAGTTCTCTACTGCTCAAGTCGGCAATAGATACCCTGGGTCCGGACAATGTGCTGGCCCTCTCTGCCCGGACCTGTCTTGTCCGGCCGGAAGAACAGCAGGCGGCCGAGGGCTGGCTCGGCCGTCATGGTCTGACCGGGGTCGATTTTCAGGCGGTGGATCTGTATCCCCTCTCCTGGAAAGAGTTTGTCGGCAATTCCGAGGAACGCTGTTACCATTGCAAGCTTCGAATTTATAAAGAGTTTTTTGAAATCATGCACGGACGGGATATACAAATCCTTCTTGATGGAACCAATACCGATGATTTGAAAAACCGGCGACCCGGTCTGCGGGCCATCCATGAACTCGGGGTCAAGACGCCTCTGGTTGAAGCAGGGTTTGATAAAAATGATGTTCGGGCCCGCAGCCGTATTCTGCTCCTTGACACCAGTAACCGGCCATCGTCTTCCTGTTTTGCCACCCGGATCCCCCATGGCCTTGAGGTGACCGCTGAACGGATTGAGGCCGTTGCCGGTTACGAGAAGGACATGGAAAAATTCGGCTTTTCCGGATTTCGGGTCCGCTTGCATCCCCTGGACAGGGATGCCGTTGTTGTGCAACTGCAGGAGGATGATTTTGAGCGCTTTTCCAGGCCCGGTATGCGCGTTGCCGTGGTCAGGTCCTTCCGGAAAGCAGGTATTCACAGTGTGTTTCTGGATCTGGTCGGGCGATGATCGGTCGTCCTGCTCCCGTGGCAGCTGTGCGGGCTTGGTGTGAAAAAGGATCCACTCCCGGTCCGGTTGCGGACGCTGTACACTCTTTTATTCCTCTGGTCAGGATACACGGCTGATTTTTTTTAAAAATAATGCTTTATTCGGGTGACAAAACCATTGCTTTATGTAGGCCGGAGAATTTTTCTAATAAAGGTCGCAATCCGGCTGTAGCGGGGGAAAAAAAGCGTTTTTTCCTTTGACAAACGACTTCAATTTTATTTTAATCGGCTTGATCATGTAAAAAGTAAAAGGTCGGGCGTTATCCTGATTGATACTGGCACACACTAAACATCTGGAGGGAAGAATGAACAAAAAAGAACTCGTAGAGGCAATGGCAGACTCAGCAGAAATCAGCAAGGCCGCAGCTGAAAAGGCTTTAAACGGTATGCTTGCCGCTGTAACCGGTGCACTCTCCGATGGTGATAAGGTCACGTTGGTCGGCTTTGGTACATTTTCTACGGTTAAGCGGTCCAAGAGAAAAGCAAAAAATCCACAAACCGGTGAAATGATCGATATCCCTGCCAAAGTCGTTGCCAAGTTCAAACCGGGTAGTAAGCTTGCTGATGCTGTAAAGTAAAGCGCAAGCGGCAGATGTAAAAACAGCGGGCTGGCCCGGCTGTTTTTTATTTTGACGTCTGGTTACACCGTCGGGAAGTGGCTCAGTCTGGTAGAGCACAGCGTTCGGGACGCTGGGGTCGGAGGTTCGAATCCTCTCTTCCCGACCATATAC